>CAUTOZ010000073.1:0-11052 GCA_963539635.1 uncultured Treponema sp. | reverse complement strand
ACTTTAATTTACTGCAGCTGCTTATGCTCAAGAACCTCCGCCGCTATGGCTTAAAAATAAAAATGTAAAATATCCCGACACGCTTTTTGTCAGCGCGATTGGCGAAGGCTATTCTGCGGAACACGCGAAGGAAGATGCCGTTACACAACTTGCGCTCTATTTTAATTCCACCATAACCGTCAATCGAGAAAGTTCAAGCCGCATAACCGAATCCGCTTCTCTAGAAAAGTCCCGATCCGTCTCAAGTCAAATTGCCATTGACTCCGAAGCGGACTTGCCGCTCCTGTCTTTTACCGAGCCGTTTTGCGATGCGGCGGGCGAATGGCACGTGTGCGCGTTCATCAATAAAAGCGAAGCGGCAAACGTCTCTGCCGCAGCCCTTAAAAGTGGCATTCAGAAAGCAAAAAAGTCATTTGCCGTCAATCAAAATGCAGGCTCCTCAATTTCCGCATTTGCAGGTTTTGCAAAAGTGCAGGCGACGCTCGAAAAATTAGAAAAAACGGCGGAAACGCTTACCGTGCTCGATTCATTGCGCGGAGCGGCGCTGCGGACGCAAATGGACGACTTGTACGGCGAGTGCGCGGCGGCAATGCGGAAAATCAAACCTCGCTTGTCGTTCCGCATAAAAATCGAAAACGACTTGGACGAAACGCTTGCGACCGTCTTAAACGAAGTCCTTGAAAGCGAAGGCTTTGTGTGCAGCGATGCGGCAAACCTCGTCATATCGGGCAAAGTGATTTTATCGAAATCGGAAAATGATGCGGGCGTTTTTGCACGTCCGAGCCTCACGCTCAAAATCCAAAACACACAGGGCGAGCCGCTGTATTCGTATTCCCGTCAATACAAAAAATGGGGACACAAGACGCAAGACGGGGCGGCGCGGAAGGCATTTGCGGAAGTCGAAAAGGATTTACGCACCAATTTTATGAGCATTTTCCGGTAAATGCCGCATGTCCAGTCAATTGGGGAACTTTCCGGCGGGCGCCGGTAAAAATAGAAGACAGATAAGGAGTAAAGAGATGAAAAAGATCCCTGGGATTTTAGCCGCGCTGCTGTGCGTACATGCGGCGTTTGCGATTGAGATTGAGGCGGCTCTGGCGGAGACGGCGGAGCAGTTTTCAAAGACGCTGAAAGCCGGAAGCACGATTGCGATCGTCGGTATTTCGTCGGACACGGAAGAGATGAGCGATTTTATGCTCGACGAATTGACCGTCAACTTTGTAAAGCTCCGGAAGCTGAAAGTTGCCGACCGCGCAAACCTTGCCGCCATCAAAAAGGAAATGAATTTTCAGTTGTCCGGCGAAGTCGGCGACGATTCTATCCAGCAAATCGGCGCGATGGCAGGCGCGCAGACGGTTATCCGCGGCAATATGAAGCCGCTCGGCGACACGTACTTGCTCGTCATTCACGCGCTCAATGTTACGACGGCCGCGGTTGAGGATATATACCGCAAAAAGATTGAGCCGAATGAGACGACTGCGCTTTTGCTCGGTTCAAAAGCCGAGTTCAACCGTATGAAGACGCACATAAAAAAGTCGAAAGCGAAAAAACAGGCGGCGGCGCGTGAAAAAGACGGGTTTGCCTTGAGTGTCGGCGGCTTGCTCGGATATTCTCATTTTGCGGCGAAGTCTGAAATACATTACAAAGGGTATAACCCCTATTCTATAACTCCAATAGATAAGTCATTTGATATAAGTGCAGGTGAAAATGTTTTCAGCTTTGATGGCTTTTTGGATGTAAAATATGCCGCGTTACAAGTAGGTATATCTGGTTCAATGGGTTCTGTAAATCAGAAAGGTTCAAAAAGTGCAAACGATACTGTTGCTATCAAAAACACCTATCTCAATATAGGTATTTTTGGAAAGTTCCCATTTAAGATAAAAACTATAAAATTATTTCCGCTCCTCGGTTTTGATACGGATATTGCGTTAAACGTTAAATTTGACGACCGTGAGTATAACAAAAAAGATGAATTAAACCGCTTTTGGCTTGACGTAGGATTAGGTGCCGATATTCCGATAACAGGTGGTCTTTTTGTACGCCCGCAGGCATTGTTCGGCTTCTCGCCGAGCGGTGCGCCAAAAATCTACACAGAGGGTAACGCAAAAAACCATTTGGAGATAAAGTTTAACATTGCCGCAGGTTTGGGGTGGAAGTTTTAGAACTGCGGCACTCTGAATGCTTGCGGCGCGGAGTACGCTAGCAGTTTGCACGGCAAAAATTGTGCGGAAGTTTACACAACAAGCGGATTGATGGGCAAAAACTTCCTTATGTACAAAGAAGAAATAATAATTTACGAGTGCGCCCTCGCGCACAAGGAGCAGGGCTCACCCGCTCGTCTTAGTGCAGCTGCGCGGGTGAGCTGAAAGTTTGCGTTGCAAACTTTATTATTTTACAGGTGCGCTCTTGCGCACAAGGAGCAGGTATGAAAAAGATGGTGAATGTGTTGAAATGCGCAGTTTTTACAGCAGCGGCGGCGGGCGTTCTTGCGCTTTCCGGTTGTGCAAGTGCGCCGAGTGCGCCTCCGGCATCTCCTATGGCACAGCGTCCCAAAATTATTGACTGGCAGGGCGCCGCCTACGGAACCGAAATCCCTGAATGGGCGCGCATTATTTTGCAGGGAGATGAAGTGGACAAGATTCAGAAACTGCCTGAATTCAGCAAAAAGTACGTCAAATTCGCCTCTGCCCGCGGTCAGGACGTGGATTTGCTCAAAGCATGGGCGGCGGCGGATGCGGCGGACACCATTTCTCGCAGCATTACGCAGAACGTAACCAGCGAGTTGGGAACAGCGGTCAGCGGCAACAAGGACGACGCGGCGACGGTCAAAATGGCGGAACAGGCAATCGGCATTTTTTCTTCCAACAAACTCAGCGGGTTTGAAAAATCGCGGGAATTCTGGGTACAGCAAGAGAAAGCGGGCAAAACGCAATTCGAGTACGTCGTTTTGTATTCGATTGACAAGGACAACTTCCAAGAACAAATCGACCGCGCACTTGGCAAAATCGCCGCTAAGTCCGCACAGGAAAAAGAAGCCCTTTCCCGCAGCAACGACTTAGTAAAAATGTCTGCGCTCCGTGCCACTTCAGAGCCGGAAGAACGCTAAAGCGGTTTTAGCAGAGAAGTCAACGACGCCGGATTTCCGTAAGCACACGGAAACCGGCGTTTTTTGTTGCGGAGAGGAGAATTGGTAATTCGTAATTACGCATTACCAATTAACTATCAAACGCTGCCAATTATATTCCCGCCTTCTTTCAAAAATCTTTTGTCTTGTAGACATACCGCGCCGTTTTTCTATATAATCTAATATACGTTTATATAAATCGTGTTTTGCAACACTAGGAGGATAGTTGGCATACAATAACAACAGCAATAAGGGGCAGCGAATCAACGAAATGATTCGTGTGCGCGAGGTCAGACTTATTGACGATGAGGGCAGCCAGATGGGAATTGTTCCCACGTTGGAAGCGCTCAGAATGGCTAAAGATAAGGGACTCGACCTTGTTGAAGTATCGCCGAATGCAAATCCTCCGGTATGTAAAATACTGGATTTCGGAAAGTACCGGTTCGAGCAGGAAAAAAAGCTCCGCGATTCCAAAAAGAACCAAAAAGTGCTTAAATTCAAGGAAATTCGAATGCAGCCTAAAATCGGCTCAGGCGACCTTGATACGAAATCCAAACACGTGCAGGAATTTTTAGACGACGGCGCAAAGGTCAAGGTTACAATCCGTTTTCGGGGGCGTGAACTTGCCCATACCGACCTCGGCTTCGGAGTTCTGCAGGAAGTTCTAAAAAGGCTTACTTCCGAGTATGTCGTCGAAAAGCAGCCGGCAATGGACGGTAAAACGATGTCGATGACGATATGTGCAAAAGCCAAATAATTTATTGAGGTAAAGAAAATGCCTAAACAGAAGACAAAGAAGTCCGCTGCAAAACGCTTTACGTTGACCGGTTCGGGAAAAGTGAAGCACAAAAAGCAGAACCTCCGCCATATTTTGACGAAGCGTTCTCCAAAAAGAAAAAGGCAACTGCGCGCGGCAGGAATGATTGCTGAAGCCGACGCAAGAAGAATCCGTAAGCAGATGCTGCCCTACGGTTAAGGTGAGGTATAGAATATGTCAAGAGCGATAGACGGAACAAAACGAAAAAACCGCCGTGTAAAAATCCTTAAACTTGCAAAAGGTTTTATCGGCGACAGAAAGTCGAATTATAAAGCGGCAAAAGACGCGGTTACAAAAGCGTTAAATCATGCGTATGTTGACCGCCGCGACCGGAAGCATAATTTCCGTGCACTGTGGATTTCTCGTATTAACGCGGCTGTCCGCGATGAGGGACTTTCGTATTCGCGGTTTATTAACGGGTGTGCAAAAGCCGGTATCGGACTGAACCGCAAGGCTCTTTCGAATATGGCGATTGAAGATCCGGCGGCCTTTAAGGTTGTTGTGGAAACTGCGAAAAACGCATTGAAGGCATAATTATGAATGTACTCGATCAAATTCTTCTTCTTGAACAAAAGGTTGAAAGCGCTGTGGCAAAGATTTCACAGTTGCAGGCAGAAAACGATGCTCTTCGTACACAGTGCGCCGAGCTTACAAATGCGCTTTCCGCCAAAACGGAGCTGCTTACGCATTTTGAACATGACCAAGGAATGATCGAGAACGGCATTCTCAAAGCACTCGACCGCCTTGCATCCATCGAAAACTCGGTTTTGCAGGCGGCGGGCGCTTCTGCCGCTCAAATCGCCGGGGCGCCGCAGGCGGAAAATACCGCAGACGCGTCGCTCTCCGCAGCGGCTCCTTTGCAGGAAACGCCGAATACGGAAAGTGTGCAGGAGCCGGTTCCGCCTCACGAAGCGCAGCAAACTCCTGCGGGAAGTGAGCCGGCGGCGCAGGCGCCTGAAAATACGCCGAGCGGAGAGGCAAACGTTGCGGAAGCCGCGCCGCAGGCAACTCTGGCAGGAGATGCGGCTCCGGATACGGCGGTTCCTCGTCCGGAAACTCAGGCGCAAACCGAACAAACCTCTGCGCAGGGCGGAGAAGGCACTTCGCATAATCCTGAACAAGCGCAAAATCCCGTGCCGGAAAACGGTCAATTCGATATTTTTTAAGAGATGGGGACACTGCAGATAGATATTCTCGGCGCATCCTTTGCAGTCAAGTCGGATAAAGAGAGTGAATATCTAAAACGGCTTTTGGGCTATTACCGTCGGCTTGCAAATCAAATTGAAGAAAAAAACGCGCTCAAAGACCCGTTGCAAATTTCGATTTTGACCGGTCTTATGATGTGCGACAAACTCTATGACGAACAGTCAAAAAACGCACGTATGAAAAATACTGCGCAAAGCGACTTTCTCGGCGATGAAGAAGATGAAGCCGGAAAAATCGCCAAAAGTCTTATTGAAAAACTCGACAAGGTGCTCTGATTGACTGCAATATGGATTGACGCAGATTCTTGTCCCAAGCGGGTGCGGGAATACGCGGAACATTACGCAGAGCGCAATGCGCTTCCCGTTATACTAGCGGCAAATAGGCAGACTGATTGCGGCGCGTATGCACAATTTGCGCTCTGTCTCAAAGAAAAAGATGCCGCCGACAACTATATTGCCGCTCATGCCCGAGAGAACGACCTTGTCATAACGCGCGATATTCTTCTTGCCGCGCGCCTTCTTGCGAACGGCGTTTCCGTGATAAACGACCGCGGAACGGCATTCGCCTGCGATACCATCAAACAACGGCTCAAAGAGCGCGACTTCAACTTGCAGCTTGCGCAAATCGGACTCGGCGGCTCAAGTAAAAGCGCTTACACCGCAAAGCAATTCGCTTCGTTTGTAAAATGTTTTCACCGCGAAATCAATAATCTTGCCGCAAAACAGCGTTTGTGCTCTCAGCCTTAATTTTGACTTTTAAAAACTCCTCTATAGGCAGGACTGCGCGGTTTTATGGATTACTGCGTGCGGTTTACGGCTCATTTTATTCGTGCAGGGGGTAATTCCCCGACGCTTGCGTCGAGGTTGTTGACTTGTGAAACGCTCATAAAAATATTTTTCGCAATGATTCTGTTAAATTCTAATTTTTCAAGTGTCGAACGATGCCTTACGCAAAAAGTATGCAAAATTATAGCTGTCTGCCTTGTAAAACCGCATTCAGAGCATTGGAAACGGAACCATATCGATGAACACAGCCGGCAATCCTTTGCTTTAAAGTACTCCGCGTGTGTTCCATACAATAAGGTTATACAAATTCCTGCTAAACAGGCACCCCCGCAATAAGGAACTCTGTTTTTCTTTTGGCTTACCAATCCTTACTATAAGAAATGCTGTTTTTGAAAAGTTTTTTCTTTTCGTAAAACAAGGAAATGTAATAAATGCCGAACTCTCAATTCCTCAAAATAAGGCGCGTCGTTAT
The DNA here is from genome assembly GCA_963539635.1 of uncultured Treponema sp. Taxonomy (GTDB): domain Bacteria; phylum Spirochaetota; class Spirochaetia; order Treponematales; family Treponemataceae; genus Treponema_D. The sequence continues at coordinate 4,648 of CAUTOZ010000073.1, read as the reverse complement.
TTTAGAAATCTAAAATTCCTATGGTAAGGAAGGGTCAAAAATTATAAAAGAATCCTTATTTTGAGGAAAAATGTATCGATTGCAGAAAAAATCAGTAGTTTTAAAGCAGTTTCATAAAAAAGGAGAAAAAACTTTATATAAAATGAAGTGTATCTGTTCGCGGCTGATGAGGCGTTTCCAGTCCTTTTTAGTCTTTATCAAGGACTGACGAGATGATTGCGCATACCCGATTGCGGATTTTTAAAAACGCGTCCACGACTTCAGGATCGAATTGCGTACCGGAGCCGGCTGCGATTTCGTTGAACGCTTCGTCCAAATTCCACGCGTCCTTGTAGCAGCGTTTGTGCGAGAGCGCGTCGAAGACATCGGCAACTGCCACAATGCGGGCGGAAAGCGGAATTTCTTCGCCTTTGAGCGGATGGCGGACAGTAACGGGCCCGCCCATTTCATACGGTGTGCAGATTTCTGGATTAGTAAGGTCTTCTGCCGTTACATTGCAATTTCGAACCATCGTACAGGCAAGTTCACTGTTAAAACTTCCCGGATAGCCGTGGAAAGAGCCGTCAAACCATTCATGGTGATGAAGAGCGACGTCGCGCACCATCTCGTCAAGCGGGCTTTCAGGATTGGCGTACAGCATTCCGCCGAGGCAGGTATGGCCTTTCATAACGTTGCGTTCTTCTTCCGTAAACTTGGCAGGCTTTTTTAAAATCGCGTCGGAAATTCCTATTTTGCCTATGTCGTGGAATTTTGCGGAAATGCTCAAATTGTCGCGGAAGCGGTGGCTCACTTCCTCGGGAATATTGTGTTCAAATGCCCAGCGGTCGTAGATTTCCACAGAGATTTTTGAAACGCGCTCGACGTGCGGATAGGTTTCTTTGGGGTCGCGGAACTCGGAAAGACGGAGCATACGGCGGTTCACGTCGTTCATGTTGTATGCGTGCTGAAGAACGTGCGCGGTGTTCGAGGCAAAGTGGTCAAGATAGAGCGCAGCATCTTCGTCAAACGAAACAGTGTTTCCCTCTTCGTCCCGCGCATTGATAATCTGGAGCACGCCGAGAATGATGCCGTTAGACATTTTGAGCGGCATCGTATAAATCGATTTTGTGCGGTAGCCGGTTAGAATGTCAGTCTGTTTGTTGAACTTAAACGAAAACGTATCGGGAATATTGTACGCGTCGGGAATGTTGAGGCATTCTCCGGTCTCTGCGACGTAGCCGGATACCGATTTTTCATTGATTGGAAAAGAAAAAGAAACATAGGGCAGTTTTTCGCCGGGGGCAAGTTTTTTAAGCTGCGTGTCGTTTTGCGCGTGCCGAATCTGCAGGTTGCCGTCGGAAACGACATAAATCGAACCCGCGTCGGCATTTACAATCCTGCGCGCTTCGGTAAGAATTCGCTCAAGAAGCACGTCAACATCCTGTATGTCATTCAATTTCCGCTCAAGTTCGATTATGTGTTGTAGTTTTTTTTCTTTACTAGTTATAGTTTTATTCATATCCGACCTGCGTTGAGTATGAATGAAAACGGTAAAAATGACAATATTTTATATTCTCGATAGCGGGGCAGCAAACGGCTGAAATAGAGGTACAGCCTTCAATAGTGATGGGAACTAGAGCGGAATCATGATACGAAAATGGCTTGTAATGCCGCTTCATTCGATGATAAAATCCGCCGCAAGTTCCAAAAAGCCGTTTTTGCTTCAAAACGCGGCGGCTGACTACGAGATACGAGGATTTTATGTCTGAGACGGAAAATAAAATAAACGATATTGATGATGAGATTTCCTTGCTTGATCTTGCGGCTGTTTTGCTCAAATACAAGTTGCTTATCATTCTTATAACGGTCGGCGGAATGGCAGCCGCGATTGTCATTTCCGTGATTTCTCTCAAACAGGATCCTGAGCATTCCATTTTACCGAATATGTATACGTCCTCGGCAAATATGCTCATCAACGATTCAAAATCCCCGGGTTCATCGCTTTCCTCCGCACTTTCAAAAAGCGGACTCAGCGGTCTGGCAGATCTTGCAGGCATTTCCAGCAAATCGGGCGCAACGTACAGCGCGCTTGCCGTCTATCTTGCCTCATCTAATCCTTTGTTCGATGCGATTGTAGACAACTTCAATGTGCTTTCAAAGCCGATTTTCAAAAAGTCAAAATTCCCCAAGTCTGACTCCCGCAAATATTTAGAGAAAAAATTTAAGGCTGAAATTGACAAGGACAGCAGCGTTTTTACGCTTTCTTTTACCGACATTGACCCCGTTTTTGCGCAGTCGGTCGTCAATTTTGCCGTTGACTGGCTTGAACGCCGTTTTGACGAACTGGGAATCGATAAAAATAAAATCCAAAAGGAAAATCTGGAAAAAAACATCGCGCTGAGTTATGAAGAAATCAGAAAACTTGAACGGGAATTAAACAGTGTCGCCAATTCCGTCGGTTTCGGCGGGAATGCGTGGAATCTTCCGTCAATTTCGCTTACGACGACAAAATTGCAATTGGAACTTGAAGCGCAGCAGCAGGTGTACAAACAATTAAAAACGCAGTATGAACTTTTGAAAATCGAAATGCAGAGTGAAACGCCCGTTTTCCAGATTATCGAGCGCCCCGAAGCGCCGGATAAAAAATCGCGCCCAAGCCGCGGTCAGTTATGCATTATCGTTACGTTTGCGGCGCTTTTCCTGTCGGTGTTCATTGCATTTTTACTGAACGCGCTTGCAAATATCAGAAACGACGCTGAGGCGATGGAAAAATTATTTCCGCACAAGAAGCATTCTCTTTAGTCAACATGATGAAAAAAGAGGCGTTTGCATGAAATTTGCGTTTTTAATTCTTGGAGACTTTGCTGCTCAGGGAGAAAAGGCAGTCCTTGCCGGCGGGGCGGCGCAGATTGTTGCTGTGCCGAATATGGAAGCGGCGCTTCTGGCAGCACAAAATCTTGTAAAAGAAGGCGTCGGCTGTATCGAATTGTGCGGCGCGTTCGGAAAAGACGGTGCGCAAAAAATAATACATGCGACCGAAAATGCCGTTCCCGTCGGTTACGTTACGCATTTGCCGGAGCAGGACGAACTGTTTGCAGAGGCTTTTTCTCAATGAAGATGACGGAACTATCGACTGCAAAAGGCGTCTTCTGCGAAAACGAAAACGGCGTTATGCCGGAGGAAACTAATATGAACGGTTGTATTTCCGACTTTTTACACGGTTTGAGGCGGCAGAGGGCATTTTCCTGTACAGCGGGCGCACAGCAATGAATATTCCGCTTGTGTTAAATGGAGAGCAGACTGTTTTGCAGGCGGAGCCGGACGATACGCTTTCGTCCGTACTGCGGAAAAACGGCTGCCGCTCAGTCAAAGTTGCCTGCGGCAAAGGCGGCTGCGGTTCATGTACGGCGCTTTTAAATGGAAAACCTGTCGCGGCGTGCATGGTTCCCGCATTTCTTGCGGCAAACCAAGAAATCGAAACGCTCGAAGGTTTTGCAAAGTCGGACGAATATAAAGCCGTTATGAAGGGCTTTGAAAAAGCGGGCATACGGCTCTGCGGTTTTTGCGATGCGGGAAAAATCTTTGCTGCTGCTGCCCATCTCCGCTCAAACGTGCGTCCGACTCGCGCCGCCGTTGCAGACGATGTCCGCTGCCTTGCGCCGTGTTGTACGGATTTAGACACGCTCATCAACGGAATTATCTACGCATTTGAATTCCGCGCTCCCAAAAAGGACTAAACAAGAATGGAAAAGACTGAACGCAAAGTTTTTTATGCGCGCAATATGACGGAACTTTTTTACCACGTAAAAACGATTGCGGACTTACAAATCGTCGGCGGGTGCACGGATATTAAAACGCTGCCGGAACGTTCTCTTTCCGCGCTGCTCATTCCTGACCTGCGGCAGATAGCCCTGCACGAGCGCTATATTGAGTTCGGAGCGGGAACGACGCTTTCCGAAATGGAAGCGCTCGGAGAGCGTCGGCTGCCTGCGGTTTTGTATCAGGCGCTCAAAAGCGTCGCAAATCCATTTGTGCGCAATATGGCGACAATCGGCGGCAATATTTTGGCGGACGGCGTAAAACGTACGCTTTACGCGCCGCTTACAGCCTTAGACGCAAGTCTTGAATTCAAAAGTCAGAATGAAACGAAAACGATTTTGCTGCAAAACTTTACAAAGATTCCGGATAAACACATTTTAACAAAAGTCCGCGTTCCGCTCAACGACTGGGATATTGCGCTGTTTTACCGGCTTGGACATGAAAACTGCATACAAGATGATTCTGCGGCGTTTGTGTTTCTTGCGGGCACGGAAAAAAGCGTCATCACGAATATCAGAATTGCGCTCGGCGGCGCTCTTTCTTTCCGCTGTATGGAACTTGAAAACCGCATACTTGGTCTGCGTTTGCCGCTTCCCAAATCGAATATCGCCGCCTATCTTGAAACCGCAAACGCATCGTTTACCAGCCGTGCGCCTTTGGATATTCCGTTTTTGCGCCGCCAATTTATAAATCTCGTGCGCCGTTCGCTTGAACAGTTGATGTAGACGGCGTTTGGCATAATCCTCGCTTTGAAGGCGTTTTAAAACAAAAAAACCGCCCGTACGTCAGGCGGCAATGACCCTTGGCAGAATCGAACTGTCGACAACTTGCTTAGAAGGCAAGTGCTCTA
>CAUTOZ010000072.1:0-11258 GCA_963539635.1 uncultured Treponema sp. | reverse complement strand
TGATTTCATGCATTGCTGTCAATACTCCTGCGGCTTTGTTTATTGGGATGATTTTATAGTGTGAGCCAATATATTACAAGCGATTATTACGATGGGTAATGGGCGAAAGGCGCACCGTTAAATCTGTAAACTGCGCAGCAACCGCCGCGCTTGCAAAACCCCCGCCTTACGTTATACACTGCGCTCAGATGAAAACGCTTTTACAGTCGGTCTGCCTTTCGGCGGCGCTGCTTTCGACAACAATTCTTTCCTGTTCAAACGATAAAGCCGGCGAAATGCCGGACTCAATTCCCGTAAACAAGTTGAGCCACTCGTGGTTTTATTTTACCGAACACGGTTTTTTTGAGGCAGCCCGGCTGCAGGATGTTCCGCGCGCGGTAAAAAAACCGTGGACGCTGGCAGTGCGTATTTCTGATATGTCTTCTGCTCGTCCCGAAACGAACGATACGGCGTCTCCAAATGCGTATGCAGTCGTCAACCGGCTGGGAATTCTTAAAATTGCGGATGGGAAACCCGTTTTATATCCCGACGAAAGCATTTTTGACGGGCGGAGCGCGGGAAATCTGGTATTTTTTCATAAAACGCCGCTGTATTCGGTGTATAAAAACGCTTTTTTCAACGATACCGCGGCACATCGCACGCCTGTCATGCACCCCTTTCTGATTCAATTTTCTGTACCGCAGTCCGTTTCTATTCCGATTGTTAATGCGGACAATCTGGGGCTTGATGACGGTGCGGAAGTTACGGCGTTTGTATGGGACGGACAGCAGTGGACGTGCTCGGTAAAGCGAAGCGGAGCGGAAAAAATCGAGTTTTCGTATTTGACGTTTCAAACGGACGAAGAATTGACGGTCGTAACGCCCGCCTCCGCTGAAAAAAATATCCGGATTGAAGAAACCGATGCGGCTCATTTCCGGCTGGCAAAGCGGTATTATAATTTTTCCGACGCGCCGGAACGCTTAAAAACGCTGCTTTCCTATCTGCCGAAGACGATGAGCATTCAAGTTACATGCCGGAATGCAGGCGGGCACAGTCCGCGCACTTTTGTACGGAACGCAGGCGGCACAGTCGGCTTTCATCCAGTGTATGCGGAAGCGATTATAAGTCCGTCGTGGGCAGCGGCAGTTTTTTCCGACGGTTCGGTTTTTATTCAAGGGGCGCTGGACGGCCGGCCGCTGATAAAGCGCGGCAAAGTTACCGCATTAAAACTGCCCAAACTTCCCGCAGGATTTCAATACGGCACGTTTGCCCTTTCCGGCGCGTATTTTTACGCCGCATGGGAGCAGACTGCGTTTTACGAAACGGCGCAAAGCGGTTTTATCCGCGTAAATCTCGATACAGTCCTTGCGGACTAACTCTGTTCACAAACAAAGATGTCGAACAGGGGACTGATAAGGAGCATTCGATATGAAAAAAACATTGTTTGCAGCGTCGCTGTTGTTTTGTCTTTCCGTTGCGTATGGACAAGAGGCGCGCAGGGACTTGGAGACGGCGCTTCCGACAGCCGAAGAGCGGACAAAAGCGGAAAATGACGCAGAAAAAGAGGCAGAAAGCGCAGACGGGACTGTTACAGACGCGGGCAAAACTATTTCTGCCGAGCAGACCGTAAACCGTACGAAAAAAGCGCGTCCCGACGTGGATTTTATTTTTGCATTTACGCCCGCTGTGATATTCAATATAGATTCATCGCGCAAAAGCGCGCCGTCTCCGGTCGTTTATCCGTTCGGCTTCGGTATTTCCGTTCCGGCGGATAGGTTTGTTTCGTTCCAGCCGCGCCTTTCGTTTTTTACCAACTACTATTTATACGACGGCGGCATTGCAAAACCTGCGGAAATAGAAAACAGGACGGCGACGGCGCTTTCGTTTTTGTTTGACCTGCCGGCGGTTTTTACGTTCGACATACGACGCATTCATTTTTTTGAATTGGGCGCGGGCGTTTCAATTCTTGTGCGCGGCGCAATTCTTTCTTCCGGCGTCGATGCGGACGAAGCAGGCGATACCGGAAGTGCAGAAGGCGATGTCCGCGCAATCAATAACTATTTTTGGAAAAACGCAAACTTTCTTTATATAGAAACCTCGTTCGCCTATCTTTTTACATTGACTGAAAAAATTAAACTGGGGCCTGAAGTCCGTTTTTATCTGCCGTGCGGCCCGCTTTTTACGCAAGGCTCAATGAACGGCGGAATGTTTGCAGCGGGATTAAAGGTAAGGATTTAAGTTTGCGACGGGGCAATGGGCTTGAATGATAAAACATAATTCCGTTTGCCCGTGTTTCCCATGTAGTAAACTTTTAAAAACATTGCAAATATATTGTATTTGTAGTGATACATACAATTCGAGGGTAAATATATGGCAACCGCAATTTTACAAACACGCGTTGATATGGAAACAAAAAAAGAAGCCGAAGCTCTTTTTAACTCGCTCGGATTAGATATAACAACAGCAATTCGTTTATTTCTTAAACAAGCGATTAATCAACAAAAAATTCCTTTTGATATTGTTCCGCCGCAAGAGATATTTTCAGAATATACATTATCTGCAATTGAAGAAGCAAAAAAAATTAGCAGCGATTCAAAAACAAAATCGTATTCCTCGGCAAGAGAACTGTTTTCGGATTGTGAATAATGACTTATAGGTTGAAAAAGACTCATCAGTTCAAAGTAAGTTACAAGTTAGCAAGAAAACGAGGATTGGATATATCTCTTTTAGAAGATGTAGTTGAAAAACTACGAGTGGACAAACCATTAGAAGCAAAGTATCGAAATCATGAACTTGCCGGAATCTTCAAAGGACTTTGGGAATGTCATATTCAACCGGATTGGCTTTTATTGTATTACAAAGATAAAGATATCCTTGTCTTAACCTTAGTTGATACAGGAACTCATAGTGATATTTTTAAGAAATGAAACCTATTGCTTTTTACGCAAGGCTCAATGAACGGCGGAATGTTTGCAGCGGGATTAAAGGTAAGGATTTAAGTTCAAAAGGCGAGGGGAGACAGTCCCTTTTATAGCTGCCGTTCCTGTTTTAGATTTTAGGAAGTTTGCTAAATATAAAATGCGCATTGCCGATAATAATGACATGGATAATTATCTCGACTCGCTGAAAACTGCGGTAAAAGAAAAAACAGACTGGTTTAACTTCGCTGAGCTTCCGAAACTGCTGGAAAATTACCGGCTTTTACACACGTGTATAAAAAATATCTACAGTATCCTCCTTCAGCGCGCCCTTATAACTCCTGACCCGTATAAACTTGAAAAAAAGATTTCAGACATAACTGCTCCCGTCGATACTCCATATCCCGATGCGGATAGGGGCGTTGTCATCGGCGAGCGGTTTTCTGAGTACGAAAGCACGATCGATTATGTGTGCACGTATGTAAAGTTTTCGGTGGAAAAACTGAACATTCAAAAAATAAAAAAACTGCACGACTTAAATATTTCCTTTTTGTGGACGAACTTAAGTTCCAACAGCACGCACCCTAACACACGGGGACTTGCGGGGCTTTTGGTAGATGCGCGCAAAGGCATTCAAAAAATAACGCTTAGTATGCTCAACGATTCTGCATCCAAAGCGTCTAAATCGCTTGCGGAAATAGAAGCCATGCTCAAAGAGCTTTCCGACTTTTACCGTGAAACGTACAAACTCAATGTGCGTCTAAAAATTCAGCAAAATGCTGCCTATAATAAAAATTTGTCTTCTCCTGCTGCGGAAACTGCCGAAATTAAAAAACTTTTTCCGAGTCTTATGGGAAAGGAGCCGTATTACGGCGAACTTATTGCCGAAATCGTTGACGAAGATTTATCTGCGGGCAAAGAGCGGCTGCAGGCGAAAGTCTTAGACGGACTTAAAATCCCTGAAAAGCAGGACGAACAGCAGGCGCAAAACGAAGTGAATACCAAACTCCTTTTGCTCGACTCTGTGCATTCGCTTATCATTTTGGGTGCGGTATACAACGAAATCGTGCAAAAATTGCTGACGAACGTCAAAATTCTTGAAGAAAGTCATAATTCAATTTTCGACAAACTCAAAAGACTATTCCGAAAGGCGTTTAATCTCAAAGAACCGGAATTGATATATACATTTTTGATTGTAGACGCCAAAAAAGAGACGAAAACGCAGCGCGATGTCGATATAAATCTTTTTATTTCGAATCTTGCGCGCAAAGCGGGACTGTATACGCTTCTCGAAAACCGGAACAGCGGCGAATACCGCAAAATATTTACTGCGCCGGAAGAAATCGTCCTGTCATTTTTGAATAAGCAGATTGCCGAAAACAACGAAACTTTGGTTTTGTTGAATGCAGCAGACGATTATTTTAAGGCACGCGCGCCGTCAAAACTCCGCGAGTCAATAAAAGGTTTAAAAATCGATTTGGTAACCGTCAAAAACGCGATTATAAAATCTAACGCGCGGCGCGCCGAATATGTTTCCTACGTGGAAGACGCCGAGCGGATGCGGAAAATCGGTATAACGAACGCCGGATAATATGAAACGTACAACGAAAAAAATCATATCGCGCCTTACGCTTCCGCTCTTTTTGTGTGCGGGTGCTTTTTTATTTGCGGACGAGGCGGCGCCGCTTTTTCCGCGCAGCGAGGGCGGTACAGTCTCTCCTGCAGACGGCGTCGATAAAAGCAAAAATCCTCTTTTAAACAGTCTTACAGTCATTGAATATGCGCACGACTATGATTTAAATCCGCACACGGCGGCGTACAGTGCAGAGGCGCAAATTTTGACGGGACTGTACGAGGGCTTGTTTTCGTATGACCCTGTAACGCTTGAGCCTGAAAACGCGCTTGTCGAACGTTTTAAGGTGTCCCGCGACAAAAAACGCTGGACATTCATTTTAAAAAGCGGACTTGAGTTCAGCGACGGAAGCGCGATAACGGCGGAGGACGTAAAAAGGTCATGGCTTTCGCTTTTAGCAAATCCTGCGGCACCGTATGCGTCTCTTTTAGACATTGCAGCCGGCGCAAAAGAGTTTCGACAGGGGAAAACGGGCGCAGGAAGCGTCGGAATCACCGTTCAAGGTCCGACTGTGCTTTCAGTCAAATTAACGGCGCCCTCTCCGCACTTGCATAAAATCCTTTGTATGCCCGCTTTTGCAGTCGTTCCGCAAAAAAAAGACGTGTACAGCGGCGCGTTTACGCTTGCAAGCCGCTCGGCAGATGAGTTTGTTCTTACAAAGAACGCCCGCTATCACGATGCGGAAAGAGTGCTGCTTGAGAAAATAACGTTTTTAGTACGCGACGACGGTGCGGAAAACGCCTTTGCATTCAATACGGGGGCGGCGCAGTGGCTCAATTCTTCCGTCGATATGGACAGGCTCATCGACAAAGATACGATTCATCTTTCTGCGGAATTTGCGACTGAATATCTTTTTTTTAAGATGTCAGGCGGCGTGTGGGACAATCCTGACCTGCGTGCTTCTCTTTTGGAAGCCGTGCCGTGGGACGAACTCCGAAAAGACGTGTTCGTAAAGGCGGAAAACTTTGTCTATCCTTTAAACGGCTACCCGCGGCCGGACGGCTATGTCTACACAGATGCAGAGCAGGCGGCAGTTTTGATGAAAGAGGCGCGGAAAGCGGCGGGAATTGCGGATGGAAAGACGCTTAAAATTACATTTGCAGTCAACGGCGAGCGGACAAAAGCGCAGGCGGCGCTTTTAAAAGAGGCTTGGAAGGCGCTCGGCGTCGAGTTGACGGTAAAAGAACTGCCTGCCGAGCGTTATTTGAGTTTAATGGAAGACGACGATTCGGACATTTTTTCGTACACGTGGATAGGCGACTTTGCAGACCCGCTTGCTTTTTTGGAATTGTACCGTTCCTCTTCGACGCTTAACGTCAGCGGCTGGCGCGATGCCGAATTCGACAGCCTGCTTGCAAAGGCGGCTGAGGCGGGCGGAGATGAGCGCATAAAACTTTTAGCGCAGGCGGAGCAGCGTTTGCTCGACGAAGCGCTCGTTTTGCCGATTCAGCACCCTGTAAGCCGCAGCATTATCGACTTAAATGCAGTCGGCGGCTGGACTGCCAATTCCTTCGATATTCATCCGCTCAAATATCTTTTTCGCCGCGAAACAAAGCCCAAACTCCCGAACGTCGTAAAAAAATAGGACTAGAGATACGGATGCAAACGTATCTCAGTGACGGACTTTCGCCCGCTGTCGTTTTACAGGGCGGGACGTGCAAAAAATGCGCTTTTAGAAGCATTTTTTTGCAGTTTTCGTGTCAAATACTATTTTTTACTCTGCTGAAAACGGCAGCGTTTTAGAAAAATATTTTTTTGCGTTCGACGGGTGAAAAAACTTTGCCGTGCATATGCAGGTAAAAAATCTCAATAACGGGCAGGAATTTCTTTTCGTGCCTTGCCATTTCTTTTTCAATCGATATAATCCGCCTAGCGTTCTGATTCTTGGGGGGGGCTTTCGGCTTTTGTTCGAGGCTGCAGGAATCGGAAAATATTTTATTCTTACTTTTTTAGGAGTTTTACGATGAAAAAGATGAGAGCGGGAGTTTTTACAGCTGCTTTTCTTTTGGCTGCGGGGCTTTTGTTCGCTGCCGGCAATTCGACCGACGTCAAGATTGATTACAGGATGGACGTCGGAAAGAAGAATTACAAGGCGAATTATTTTAACTGGACTGTCGGAAACGGCGAGACTGTAAAAGACAAGTTCGATGCAGTGTCCGGCGCAAGCATGAAAGGCTCGACTAAAGGTTTTAACGTCGTCCGCTACAGCGAGCCGGCAGAAGACAAAAAAGCGGCGATTCCGTCGGGATTGCGCGTTTTGTTTTTGTTCGCTGTCAACGAGTGGGATTTGGCGGAAAACTGCAATCTGAAAGTTACGAAAAACGACGGCGTCATAACGGTACGTTTTGTCCGTAAAGGAACTGCTTACGAACTTAAAACCGGAAAGGACGGCAAATTCGACTTGTTGACCGGCGCAAAAAAGGCAAAAGGCATTGCCGACAAGACCGATGACGGTTTTATGATAAAGCCTGAATATTTGAAAGCCAACGGCGACCCTGCCAAAATGTCCGACTTGGATTGGGACAGAGTTGACTATATTTTGGAAGCCGATACCTTTGATGCCGACGCTGCGTACCACTACGAAGGTATGTTGAATTTTATGTTGAAAGGCAGCGTATTAAGCGTCTCCGGCACGATGGGACGTATGTAACAAATCAGCAGGACGGAAAAGCCCCGTTTTGCACATGATAACGGTACTGCATACCGGAAATCCTCCGAACTCGTTCACGGGTTGCGGAGGATTTTTTTTGCAGGAAGAAAGCGGCTGCCTCCTGTAAAACGCTTGAACAGTCAGCAAGGGGGCGCAGAGAGGGGAGAAACGGCTTTTTTCAAAACGGGCAGTGCGTATAAAAAGGCGGTTTGTCTTTGCGTTTGCAGGCGCTGCGTATTATGACCGCGCGCTGCTTGGCAGTCCCGCTTTTTCCAGTCAACCGCGTGCAGACCTAAAACTGCGTTTTATACCCGATATTGAGCGTAAAGGCAGAATAGATTTTGTTTTCGATGATGTCAGTGAGCCGTACTTGCAGCATGGTGCGGAGTTCTCCACTGTAAAAACCGGTTGCAAGATAGGGCGCGCTTACGATTGCGTATTTGTCAAAAAGGGAAGCGGCGTCCTGCAAATCCATAAATGTTTTGCCGGAAAAGGTTATCGCGCCGTTTATACCGAAGGTAAATATTTTGTTTTTTATGTATAAATTATCCGTAAAAACTTCGACATTTGCGCCGAGCGTATCGCCGATAAAAATCATTTTATCGACTGTCTCCTGCGGAAGACTGAACGCCGATATATTCATCTGAAATCCCTTTGCCTTAAATCTCGGCTCTATCAGGATATAGGCTTTTTGCTCATCGAATTCAAATACTTCGTTTTCTTTGCGGAATGGAATTTCCGACACGCCCGCCTGCACGAACAATGCCGTCGTATAGTTGTTTCCGATGAGCATATTCATGCCGCCGCGCCAATATACGGTATCAATCGCAATAAATGCGTCGTCTTTGTGATTGCTGTTCAGCGGTGCGCCGATTCCCGCTGCAAAATCAAAAGTAAAGAATCGGTATACGCAGGCAAACCGCGCATCCGTATTAAAAACATAACTTTCTTCCGCTTCGTGATTGAGATAAACGTAAATTCCTGCCGCGATAGGCTGGGCGGAAAATTTTACAACGTCTGCCACTCCCATGCCGAAAACCGGATAAATAACCGAGCCTGCAAGACCGAGCCAGCTTTCCATTAAATGCGATGCGACCGGCTGAATGCCAAAATAGCGCCGCAAAAAAATATCCGAGCCGATAGGTTCGTAGGTTCCCATAAAAACGCTTTCATAGTTGACTGCATTGAGCGCCGGCTGCCTGAAAAGCAGCGACAGTTCGTCAATTTGAAATGCCGCCTGCGTCGCTTTAAAAATGGAATTTTCTATTAAATCCGCCGTTTGGAGCGAAAACTCGCCGCGCAGCAGTATGTTTTCCGAAAGTGTGAGTTGTCCTGAAAAAAATGACTGGATATAGAGGCGCGGGTCAAAGCCGGACGAAGTTTTATCGGAAGTGACGTCTGCTTTTGCTCCAGCAAATCCGGAAAAAAATACGTCCGCGTAGCAAAGCGTTCCCGCCAGCCAAAATGCCGCTAAGATTTTTATCGATTTATTTTTCATGTCGTGCTCCATAGACCTCTTCGATACCTTTGCTGCCAAGAGGCCGGCGACTTCAAAATTGCACAGACCGCACTATTTTGAACATCGCAGTTCAAGATATCCTGCTCTGAAATAGAAATTTCTGAACAGGTTTAATCATTCATAGAAGAAAATAAAAAATCTTTTGTATTATCGGCAGAATTTACCGTGCGTATTAAAGAGACGGAGGCCGGCGGAGGGGTAATGCTCACATGCCGCGTCGTAACATAAGGGTATGAAAGCCGAGTGCGGCCGCCTTGTGAGAACAGCATACCCCGGCGCTTACGTCTGGGGTGTTGATTCAAATATTCGAAAAACTTGGCGAAGCCGCAGCTTTATAAGTTTTTGCACGAGATACAGGAATGGCAGCGTACTCCAAAAGAATGCTATGGAGAACGTAAAAAATCAGTTCCATAAAATAAGGTTATCCAAATTCCTGCTAAACAGACATCCTTGCAATAAGGAACACTGTTTTTCTTTTAACCTGCCAATCCTTACTATAAGGAATGCTGTTTTTGAAAACTTCTTTCCTTCCGTAAAATAAGGAAATGTAATAAATGAAAAACTCTCAATTCCTCAAAATAAGGTTTGGACAATGGGCTTTAAAATCACACCAAAGGCAGTTAGAAGAAAAGGCACTGTTGTTGAAACAAAAAAATAAAGGCTCAAAGAGAAGTAATCGAATGTAATCATGCCTGTTATCAAGGCTTGCTTGCTTGTATCGGAAATATAAAAACTTACCGCTTTTGTCCCCAATCAAGATAAGAATAAAATGTTCTTACTCGAAAAACAGGGAGATATAAGAACTTTAAATGATTTACCAAAATATTCTTATGAACATCTTGCGGTAATCACCCCGTCCAAAAGCGCTGCAATTTCTTGCCCGCATTATTTGCTGCTTCAACAAGAAAAAATGACTGGATACGCGGCCCGTTTGCAGGGGGCAGTTCCGACAGGGATTTGCGGCAAGTTTGTTAAACTGCCGTTTTTTCGGCATTGAACGGGAAGAAGTTTTTTTTAGCGTTTCAAAAACAGAAGCATTAAACTTGATACTGCTGCTGCTAAACATGAATACCGGAAAAGAATACTGCCGGCTTTGGCAGAAACAATAAAATATAGAGTCCCCTTGTACAAAATCACTCCCCTGCGTAAGGCATTGTATCGATAGGGAGAACCTTTCGTCTTCCTCCAGTCAACAATGGGGAACTGATAAGACTGCGGCGGAAAAGCGGTGCGTCCGCTCTCTCATTTCATTTTTTTCAGTATATACAAATATTCTTTGACGTACTTGCTGCGTTCTCGGAGGTTTCGAGAGGCGCGGAACGTGTTGTAGCGGCATTCAAAAACGCTGAGTGTGCCGTAGCGGGACAAAATCGCTTCCATCTGCCTGCGCGGGATAAAGCCTTCCGAATTAAATGAGACGACGGCGTACCGCGCGCGTACTGCGGCGATTAAATCTTCAAATGCGTCGGCGGCAGCGCGTTTTTTGTTGTAGACGGAGCGGTTCCAGTCATGCGGTATTCCGGAAGTCCGGCTGATGAGCGCTGTGTCAGGCGCACGATAGGCGGCAATTAAGTTGAGCATAAAATAGTTTGAGCCGTAGGGGTGCTGATTATACGGCGGGTCGATGTAGGCGGCGTCGAACACGGCATCTTTTAGTCCTTTATAGAGTTCGGCAGAATGTACAAGCGCATTTGCATCAGCGCAAAAAGTTTTTGCAGGGCTGCAAAAGGCGCTGAAAACCGGAAACGGCAGTTCGATATTCCCGCATATTCTTGTAAGCGCGTTGCGTCCCGTTCCGCCAAACTGTCCGATTCCCGTTGAAGAATTTTTGTAAAAGCCTTTGAAAACGCCGCCGGTGTTTGCATGGACGGAGGCTTCCGACAAGAGCGGCGCGATAAAAAAATGTTTAAGGGCGGCAGGCACAATTTTTTCGATTTTTTGCCGCATTAAATCGATATAGGCGGCGTTCCGCGGCGTGTAAAAGCAGCGTTCATCCGGCAAAATGCAGGCATCGTCTTTCGGCGCGTAGAGTTTTGAAATAAATCCTGCGGACTTGAACGCGCCGTTTAATTCAAGCGTGCGTAAGGCTTGATTCACGCTTTTGCATAAGTCGAGATGTATTTCGTGCAGAAGTTTTTTTTCCGATTCCGACGGGGAGGATAAATAGCAGTCGCCGATGATTTTTGCATAGATTTCGCGGTCGTTTGCGGCGATAAACGACGAATACGATTTCATCAAGCGCGAGACGATTCCGCTGCCTGAAAAAACGTCGAGGCAGTCAAGTTTTTCTTTGCCGAGTTCGCACCGGATACGGTTGAGCGCGGCGGAGATAAAAGAAAGCAGTGCGCGTTTGTTTCCGATGTAGGTTATGAGCTGCTCTGTTAAATAGAGGGGATGTTCGGTCATGGCAGTGCGCGTTCAGCGGCGCGTAAAGTCTGCGCCGAGTTTTTTCATCGCGTCGTAAAAGTCCGGAAACGAAACGGCAGCGCATTCGGCATTGTTGACGGTTAAGGTCTCTCCTTCCGGCAATGCGAGCGCAAGGCAGGAAAGCGCCATTGC
>CAUTOZ010000071.1:0-11333 GCA_963539635.1 uncultured Treponema sp. | reverse complement strand
TGATTTTACAGTCTTTGACTTGTAACCGTTTCGGTAATCATCGTTGTCAGAACGCTCAGATTTTTCATATCCCAAGTGCTCATCCATCTCTGCTTCCATCATTTCTTTGATGGTTCCGCCGAGAAGGTCTTTCAGCGCTTCCTGAATATCCTGCGCTGACTGGATGTCGTATTCTGAAAGCAAAGTTTTAATAAGTTCGCTTTTGCCTTCTGTCATTACAACTTTGTGGGGTGGTATTTTTGCTTTTGTCATAACTTGGCTCGTGTGCTTATTTTACCACTGTGCCTCCTTTTTAGGAATTTATAGAATGATTTTCACAGAGTCGTCTTCTGTGTATACCGAGTGTTAAATAAATCTGCCATCGGGAAATACAACACACCATCCGCTCCATAAAAACGTCGCCGAAAAATGCATCTTCCCGACGCTTGCTCTGAAAAGCACCGTTGCCCGCAAAACTTCATTATGCTGTAAGAATATCCATAACCGTATGGTTGTGGATATTCTTATGCGGGCGGAAACACAATTGTGCTTTTCAAACGCATTTCTCTGCTGCCCGCCTAACTTCATTTCTCGCACGTTTTTGTCGTCCGGCAAAAACGTGGGTGAGAGGCGCACCGCAAAATCTGTAAACTACGTAGCAACCGCTCACCGCCCCTCCTTTACTCGCTTTTCCATGCGTCGATGAATTCCAGCATAAAATGCTGCACATTATTAAAAAACTTTTTTTGAATCGCGCACGCCTCTTTTCCCACATAGCGGTAGTGCCAGCATTCCCAGCGGTAACCGGTAACGTCCTCGTAGCCTGAGGGAAATGAAAGCGACCAGCCGTAGTTTTCCGCGTTGTTGAAAAGCCATTTCCCTGCATTTGTCCGCGCATACGCGTCCGTAACAGAGCCGAAATCGACGACCGTTCCTAACTGGTGCTGGCTTGCGCCCGGTGGCGCAGATTCCCTGTCCGCGGCGGCTTTTCCCAACTCACGGACGTTGCGCTCGTACAGTTTTACTTGATAATCGTACGAGCGGTAGGACGAACTTGCGGCAAGCCACACCCGCTCATTTAAGGCGGCAGCAGCCATAACGGAAAGCGCGTGTTCCGCCGTCTTTCGAAGACTTAAATCGCTGCGGTTTACGCCGTAAAGATTATTCGGAACAAGTTTCACCAGGTCATTCGGAACATAAGAAGACGACAGCAGTTTTTCTTTTGAACAGAATGTTAAAAGATTTTCCGTATCGCTTGCAATGAGCCGTTCCACAGCAGCGATAAAGTCCTGCATATCGGAAGCGGCAATTTTTATTTCCGAGCGGAAACGCGGCGACATCTTGGCATAAACACGTTTAAACTTTTCGACGCTAGTCTCAGCAGCGGCAGGACTTTTTGCAGCGCTTTCTTCTATATAGATGGGCGGGTCGTATTCGTCATTTTGTTTGCTTTTTGCAAAGCCAGCAAACGAAATGACGGTAAAAATCATGACGGTAAAAATGACTTGGCGCTTCACTAGACAACCTCCGTAACAGAATTGATGATATGAAACAGTTCCTTAAAGCCCGTGCGCATAATTTCTTTGTCCGCTTCGTTAGACAGCGCAAGCAGATATAATTTTGTCCCCGCTTTTTCGGCATCGTTATGCGCCGCCATGATGATTCCCATCGCCGCGTCGTCAAGTTCAACGAGTTTCGCGCAGTCGAGTACGACGTTGCGCTTTTGTATTTCGCCGTATATTTCCGTCCGCGCATTTGCCGACGTCAATGCATTAAATTCACCGCTGAGTTCAAGCAGCAAATAATTTGAACCTTCCTTTTTTACAATCCCCAGTTGATCCATGCGTATTCTCCTATAAAAAAAATCCGGCGATATTTCAGCCGGCGTCATCTATCATTCTCTTATACCAATAACGCATTTCGAGTTTAAAAATCGACTGCACACACGCTTCTTGACACGCCGCAAAAATAGCGCCTGCATCAGTTTTAACTAGCGCTGCAATCGCCCTGAGCCGTCCGCCTGTTACTTCATGAGTAAGCAGTTGCACCATGCTTCGATTGCGCTGCCGCGTCCGACGCTGTCCATTTTTTCGCCGGTCTTAGCTTTGACAAAGATCTGGTCGGCATCGGCTTCAAGGAGTTCCGTAATCGAATTGATGACGGCTTCGCGAAACGGCAGAAATTTGGGCTGCTCGAGTTTTATAACGCAGTCGAGATTGACAAGTTTCCAGCCTTTGACGCGTACTTGATTCCAGACGGTTTTAAGCAGGTCGCATGAGTTTGCGCCTTTCCACTTTGCGTCTTCCGGCGGAAAAAGACTTCCAATATCGCCGAGTCCGCTTGCGCCTAAAAGCGCATCCGTAATCGCGTGAAGCAACACATCGCCGTCGGAATGCCCGGATTCCCCCTTATCAAACGGAATTTCAATGCCGCCGATAATGAGCCTGCGCCCTTTTACCAGTTTATGAATGTCGTATCCAATTCCCGTCCGCAGATTCGAGATTTTTTCCGTCGTTACGGCGCTGTTGTAGTCGGATTTATAGGTAATTTTTACATTTGCAGGACTGCCTTCGACGGTTTTTACCTGCCCGACGTATTTTCCCCAGATTTCAGAATCGTCTGTATAGTCTTGTTTGTCTTTTGCCGCCTTCCGGTGCGCGTGAATGAGATTTTCAAATTGAAAGCCTTGAGGCGTCTGCACTGCAATGACTGAAGAGCGGTTTAAATGCTCGGAAATAAAGCCGTGAGGGTCGATTATCTTTTGCGTATCAGTCGGCTGAATGCCCGGAACGGCTGCGCCAAACTCAAGCGCGGCGTACAAGGTGTCTAAAATTATCTGCTTTGAGACAAAGGGGCGCGCTCCGTCGTGAATGAGCACAAAGTCCGGCAGAGGCGTTAAGTGCGACAAGGACTCAAGCGCATTGTACACGCTCTCTTGCCGCGTCTGTCCGCCTTCGACAAAAAGCGGCTCAGTGTCTTTTAGAAGCGTTTTGATTTCCAGGTCGGAAAAAAGCGCCTGCTGCGCTCCGGCAACATTGTATTTGGGAACGGTGATAACAAGCGCGCAAATGTTTATCGTTTTTAAGAATTGTTTTACGGATTCAGAAAGGACGGTGCCGCCGCCCAAAGGGAGATACTCTTTTTTTTCGCTGCCCATCCGTAAAGAAGAACCTGCGGCGGTAATGACAAGCGCAACGCGGCCTGCTTTTTCAGAAGTCATCGCCGTCGTCCATGTCGTCATCATCGCGTTTACGGGACGAAGAAGATTCTCTGTCCTCTTCGTCGGACGAGTCTTTACCGTCGTCCAAATCTCCCATCAAGTCGTCGTCTTCGTCGTCTTCATCTTCGATAACGTGCTTGACTTTTGGAGCCGCTCCCGGCGGTTCAAGTTTTGTATGAATCGTCTCTTCTATTTCCTTTTCCGACTTGCCGGTGGCAAATGCGGCTTCGTCTTCCAAAAGTTTTTTTGCCGAATCGTAGAGTTTTCGCTCCAAAATCGGCAGTTCTTTTACTTTGCTGCGGTTGTAAAGACAGCGCACAATCGTCGCAATATCGGCAATGCTCCCTTTTTTGAGCAGGTCGAGGTTCGTTTGGTAGCGGAGTTTCCAGTCGGAAGTAATCGGCTCAAAGTCATCGGAAAGAAGTTCGAGCGCGGCTTCCGCTTCTTCCGCCGAAACAATAGCGCGGATGCCGAGTTCTTCGGCGCGGCTTACCGGAACCATGACAACCATGTCGGAATCTTCGATATATATTTTGTAGTAAAGGAGATTTTCGCCGCGGAACGGCTTTTCAAAAATATCGGTTATACGCCCGACGCCCTGACTCGGATAGACAATCTTTTGGTCAATCCGGAATTTTGTTTCACTCATACGGCGCGCACTATAGCATAAAGACGGCGCAAAATCAAACGCGACAAAAGGCTGGGCACAAAGGGGATTTACTTGCGGGCGAAAAGGCAAATGGATACAATACGAATCATGAAAAACTTTGGAACAGCAAATGCTTTACCGCATAAAACGGCGTTTATTTTTTTTATACTCTGCGTTCCGGCGCTTTTTTTCTCGTGCGCGACGCTGCAGGATGTTGTAGTCAATTTTGACGGCAGCGTACAGTTTGAAGACATCAGAATGATTGAAGAAAAATTGTGCCGAATCGACGGTGCGTCTCTTATGGGCGAAGACGCAAAAAAGGTAACTATCGAATGTACAAAACTGCTTGAAGAAATTGACGGCGTGTTTGCCAAAGGCAATGCAGGTACGGCAGAAAGCGCACGGCTTTTGGCGCTCCGCGGACAGGTGCAGCTGCTTTCCGGTGCTAAAGCGCGCGCGCAGACAAGTCTAAAAGAATCGAAAAAACGTTCCCGCGACGATACGGCGGCAGCAATTCTTGCGTTCCGGCTCGGCGTCGTCGAAAAACTTGATGCGGACGCGGCGGCAAACGCGCAGGATAAGGCGCGCCTCACGCTTGAAAACGCGCTTTTTGCCTACAAGAACAACGATTTTTTGACGGCGGCGGCGTATTTTGATTCAGCCTTTATCGATCTTCCCGAATATTACCGAACGTCCTATAAAGAACTCCGCGCCCGAGCATGGGAACTGCGCTCGGTTTCAGGCGGCTCGACAGAGGGCTTAAACGCCGTTTTGCAAAAAAAGGAAATTACGGCTGGGCAAATGCTTTTAATTGCTCAGGATACGGGTACTATTTTGTACAACTACACCGCTGGAAAAAAACTTTCTGAGGTACAACTCTACGCAAAAGCGTCGGCGGCAGGGCTCTTGTCGCCGGTTTCCGGTTCTAAAAAACGCTCGACTGCAAAAGACGAAATTATTGCGCGCATACAGTGCGCCCGCTTTTTGTGGAACGTATACACCGGCAAAAAAGGCGGCGCCGGCGCACAAAAATATTCTGAGCGCTATCGCCAAGCAGAACTGCCCTCTCCGGTAGCGGACGTTCCCGTCTCCTCCGAAGACTTTGACGCCGTGCTCGGTACCGTTGAAACTGAACTCATGGAACTTTCCGACGGGGAGCACTTTGAGCCGGACAAAAAACTCTCCGCGCCTGAATGCCGCTCATACCTTGAAAACCTCCTCAAACGCATGGATTGAATTCGCCGAAGCGGCGGAGAAGCGTTGGATAGTAAAAACTATATTTGAAAGATACAACGTAATTGCCGCCCGCACGAGAGTATCCATACCTCTGCGAGAGGTGGATATTCCCGGAATCAACAACCTCGACGCAGAGCATCGGAGTATTAACCCCTCTGCACAAATAAAGCGGAGTTCGACAGGAGGCACTGAGCGGTTATTATGCGGCGGTAAATGAAATGATATATAACGATGGCACCGTTAAACAAAAAACGCGCGCCGAAAGTCCGCATACTGCCGGAGCGCGTTTTACTTTTGTAAGACGACTGTAAAAAGTCGTTTTGCAGCGTTTTGATTAGAACTTCACTCCTGCGCCGATACCAGCATTCACCTTAAACGCATTGGTGCCTACATTCGCATAATGTTCGATTTTGTTCATCTGGAGACCGAGCAACAACTGCGGTTTGATATATAAGTTTCTTTTTATAAAAATATCCGCGCCGACACCGGCGTCAACCCAGTAAGCGTTATATTTTTCAATATCTGGAAAAGCCCGCCCCTTATAGTTTCCCTTTAACGCAATATCGAAGTCAAAGCCGAACATCGGATAGATTTTTGCAGAACCGAATTCAAACGGATATTTTCCGAATAAACCGATATTGAAATAATCTATTTCAATTTTTATTTTATCGGACCCCTCGCCTCTGTTTGATTTGATTGTAGCGTCAGTTTTTCCGGCAACCGTGTTCATCCCGAGTTGAATCTGCGCATACTGCGCGTCAAAGAACGCTTTAAAACCTATCAAGTTTGAGTTACTGGTAACTTCAAGTCCCCCTTGTTTACCAAAGTGATGATTGAATGTGTAATCGAACAATGCTCCGACACCAAAATTGATCTCGCTAAGATCAAAATCCAACGCGCTCGCCGCCGTCATGCTTACTGCGGCAAGAAGTGCAGCTACAAATTTTTTCATAAAGTCCTCCTAATTATTTTGCGGCAAGCGAAAATTCTGCCGCAAATCGTATCGCGCCTTTCCGTGCGGAAAGCCTGCACCGCAAGCCGTTATCCTTTGCCGCAATTCCGGTTTGACTCAAATGCGGATTTTGCAAAACCGCCGCGCCGAACGCGCCTCTTGACGGCAAAGAAAAATAATATTTTCCCCCCCCCCCCCCCCGTCGTGTCAAGTAAAAAAGTTACAAAAATTTTATTTTTTAATGACTCCGCATTCCTAATTCTCCATTATGAATTATAAAAATTCCTGCCGGTCGCACTCCTACGGACGGTTGTTATGCCGCTAAAACGATGGCATGTTGTTCCGTCCGCACAAGATTTTACTTATTGCAAAATCTTGCATAATACTATGCTCAACGACCGAAACACCGTTAAATCTGTCATACTTCATTCTCCGCCGGTCGCAGCCGCCTGCAAGATTATTTTCTTTCAATGCGCTATACTCCGCGCAAACAGAAAATACCAAGAGGAATAAAATGACGGATTTTAGTCAATTTGACATGAAAAAAATGTATGCCGACAGGCGGACAAAGGTTGCCGAATATTTACAGCAAAACGAACTGGGGGCGGCGGTTTTTATCGACGGGGAGGCGCACAGAGAACCGTCGCTGCGGTATTTGTGCGGGCACACGAGCGACGCCGTGCTCATCATTTTTGAAAGCGGCACGTCCGTTTTGATTCCGTGGGACGAAATTTTAGCGCGGCAAAATGCGTCGGCGGATAAAATGATTCCGTACACGCAGTACGGCAACAACAGCGTTCAAGCGGTGCAGGCAAATTTGAATGCGACGAGCGTAAAAAATCACAAAGTGGAACTGCCGCCGTCAACGTCATACCCGCAATTCCTGCGTTTTATCGACGCGCTTTCAGGCTGGGACGTCAAATGCCGCGAGGACGGTGCGCACCGGTTCACGGAAAAACTTCGCATGATTAAGGACGACTATGAAATCGCCTGTACGAGGGAAGCGGCGCGTATCGGAGATTTGATAATCGATATAATAGAAGAAAAAATCAAAGACGGAGCGATACGGACAGAAGCGGATGCGGCGCTGCTCATCGAGCGGGTGTGCCGCGAACACGGCTGCGAGCGGACAGGATTCGATACGCTTGCAGCGGGACCTCTGCGCAGTTGGGGAATTCATTGCTTTCCGAATTACACGAACGCGCCGTGGCCTGCCGACGGGCTTTCCATTTTGGACTTCGGCGTCGTCTTTCGCGGCTACACAAGCGACACGACGATTACCATCGTAAAAAATGCGAACGAACAACAGCAAAAACTGAGCGCGCTTGTCCAGTCAGCATATAACGAGTGCCTCTTGCTCTACAAAAAAGGCATTCCTGTTAAAAATGCTGACGAAAAAGCGCAAATGATTTTTGCAGGGGCAAAACGCCGTATGCCGCACACGCTCGGGCACGCGGTGGGACTGGAAATACACGAGTCGCCGCGCGTCAGCTCCAAGATGACTGAAGACGTAACATTTTTGCCGGGCATGATTGTAACGCTTGAGCCGGGGCTTTACGACGAAAAACTCGGCGGCTGCCGCCTCGAAAACGATATTCTCATCACTGAGACCGGCAACGAAGCACTTTCCCATGCGCGGATTATCCAGCTGGCGGCAGATAACGAAGTTTGAAAAATACAGAGGTGTGCCGCCGGCATAAGTTTTTGCCCAACGGCAAAACTTACGGGGAAATAATGTTTAGAGGCGGCGTGCGTTTTTTAAAAATTCTCATGTACCGAAATAACAACTTGTTTTTTTAGGTATCCGCGCTATTATCAAGACGCGGCTTGTGCCGTCAGCAATTTTTAGAAAACCTTAAGGAGGTTCCGGTATGGATGATGCGCCGACAATCGCAGTATTTTTTGATTCGGAGAACGTGCAGTCAAATAAAGTGCCGTTGCTGCTTGCTGCGCTTTCAAGCAAGGGCACGATTTTATTTCAACGTGCTTATGCGGATTGGTCGATTCCGAACATGAAATCGTGGAAAGAACTGTTAAATAAAATCCCCGTTACGGCGATTCAGCAATTTCATCACGACGAAAAACAGGCGGTCGATAAACTTATCATCATGGACGCGATTGAAATGGCAATCATGCACGCGGAAATCGAGATTTTTGCAGTCGTTTCATCTGATAACGGCTATCACACGCTGGCGCTCAGGCTCCGCGAACTCGGCAAACGGGTTATCGGCTTCGGCGAAAAGTCAAAATGCAATCCGATATGGATAAAATCCTGCAACGAGTTTTCGTATTTGGAGGATTTGGAAGAGGCGGACGAGGACGTTTTGCTCGACGCCAAGGACAAAGACGACTTGAGTCTTAAGGATTTTTCGCTTGCAAAGTTCGTTGAAAAGGCCTTTGACGCGACGAGGCTGTATAAAAATACGAATACGGTACTTTTATCGCAATTATGGGAGTCGATTTTGCATCAAAAACCGGATTTTAACGTTCGGGAATACAATGCGAAGTCTCCGCGCGAATTGATTGCAAGTCTGAGTAATATCTTTAAGTTGACTGACGACGGTAAGCCGCAAAAAACTTTTTTTGTCGAAAAAATCGAAGTCAAACAGGAGACGGAACGTAAAGACGGCGTGATTAAACGCTGGATTCAAAATTACCGAATTATTTCAGCCGACGACGGCAGCGGCGATTATTTTTTCTATATGGGTGAAATAAATCCCGCATTTAAAGCTGACAAACTTGAAAAAGGCACAAAAGTGAGCTTCCAAGTCGTCGAAACGCCGAACAATGCCGCTTCCCCAAACGGCAACGGCAGGGCGACGGATGTAAAGGTAATTGGATAGGATGGATATGGGGAAGATTAGCGCGACAGAAGCAGATAGTGCCTGTTGGTCTGCAAACATTTTTACGAAAAGCTAAAAAAAATCTTGACAAAATCTGGGGGGGGGGGGGTATAATAGCGATATACATTTTACGGAGGTGTTCGTATGAACATAAAAGATGATTGGATTTCGCTTAATGTAAAAGCGAAAATCGGCGCTATTTGTATGTCATTAGCAAGTATTTTGAATTTTATTTTTGTACTTGTTTTTATGGACGAAGTAGGAGAATATTTTGATGCTTTTGCCAATATGGTGAATTTTGATATCGAGATATTTTTAGTATTGTATGCAATTTTATTTACATTACTTGATTTAGTAATAGCTTTTTTTGTAGTGCGTCATAAAAGATGGGCGCGCACTATCGGTATATGGTGGGGAATCTGGGGAATTGTAAGTCTTGTAACGTCAATAAACGCTCCTTCTGCAATGTTTGTAGTTTACGGACTTTATGTTCTTTCGGCTGGTTGTTTGCTTTTAACAAAAAAATCAGAATTTTAATTTATCATAGGATATGAAAATGAAGATAAGATTTACAAAACTATTTTTCACTTTGTTTGTAATTGGTATTTTTTTTAGTTCAGCCGTTTTTGCAAATAACAAAAAAGATATTGGCAAATTTTTAACATCGTATGAAGAATTTGTTATAGAAGCAGAAAATGCTGCAAAGAAAAATAATCTTACAGCTCTAATGAAATTACAAGTGAAATCTCTTGAATTTGCCGAAAAAGTAGAAAAACTTGAGACTTCAAGCGATTGGACTGCTAAGGATTTGGAAAAATACACGGATTTAACGCTCCGTTATACAAAAGCTATGTCAAAAATGTCCGGTAGTTTTTAATAACTGTTGAAATTATAAAAACTGCCGCCGGAAGACACAACATTCCGGCGACAGTTTAACTTGCCGATCTGCGATAGCATTAGTGACGAGCGGGTCGGAGCGGAAGAGCGAGTCTTAAGAGGACAGAGTAGGCTCTTTATGCCGAACCGGCAAACTCGTTGCGTAGTTCAAGGGAATGTCTTCTCCTGCCGCCCCGTATTAAATAAACTGCCATCAGTTAATACAATGCTTCTTCCGTCAAATAAAAACGCCACCGGAAACCACAACTTCCCCCAGCGGCGCTATCTCTCATGCTTATCGTTTCCTGCTGATTTGCAGCAACGCTGTAAACCAATGGGCAGTAACTCCGTCCTCTGTCGCCCAACATTCCTCATTAAGCATTCCTAATTGTCAATCCCCCTCTCGTTGCTGTGCGGTCAAAAACTCAATATACTGCGCCGGTATGTCTGGTTTTTACGATTTTTATGACATTGCCGTTGTCGGCGGCGGACACGCGGGCATTGAAGCGGCTCTTGCCGGCGCACGGATGGGGCTAAAAACGCTGCTTATCACGCAGGAAATTGATTCCCTTGCTCGAATGTCGTGCAATCCGTCAATCGGGGGAATTGCGAAAGGCAATATCGTGCGCGAAATTGACGCGCTCGGCGGCGAAATGGCAAAACTCATCGACACTTCGATGATTCAATTCAGAATGCTGAACAAAAGCCGCGGTCCTGCCGTGCAAGCGCCGCGCTCGCAGGCGGATAAAATTGCGTATTCGCGTTTGGCGCGTCTTACTGTTGAGTCTACGCCAAACCTTTTTACCCTCATGGACACCGTTACAGACATAATCACAACGCCGTCGGACAGTCCTTTGCCGCCGGATTCCAATGCCGATACGGATAAAAAAATGCCGCGGCAAAAAATTACGGCACTCGTAACGGAGCGCGGGCGCATTATTTCCGTGCGTGCGGCGGTTTTGACGACGGGCACTTTTTTAGGCGGACGAATTTTTATCGGCGAATATGACGCGCCTTGCGGGCGGCTTGGAGAGGCTGCGGCAAATGGACTTACCGCTTCTCTTGAACGATTGGGCTTTACGATTGGCAGACTTAAAACGGGAACGCCGCCGCGTATCCTCAAGCGCACAATCGATTTTTCCAAACTTGAACAGCAGCAGGGAGACTCGGAAGTCATTCCCTTTTCATTTGAACATCAGTGCGTTGAACGCCCGATGGTGCCCTGCCACATTGCGTACACGAATGCCGAAACGCATACAATCATCGAAAAAAATATTTCACGCTCTCCGCTTTTCAGCGGAAAAATTCACGGCGTAGGACCGCGCTATTGTCCGTCAATCGAAGATAAAGTTGTGCGCTTTGCGGAACGCGAGCGGCATCAGATTTTTGTGGAGCCGGAAGGCCTTGAAACCGAAGAGATTTACCTGAACGGACTGTCTTCATCGCTGCCGGAAAGCGTTCAAAATGAATTTATGAAAACGAGGGAAGGATTCGAAAATGCCGTCCAAAGTCGACCCGGGTACGCCGTCGAATACGATTTCGTTGAGCCGACTCAGCTTTTTCCGTCGCTTGAAACAA
>CAUTOZ010000070.1:0-11952 GCA_963539635.1 uncultured Treponema sp. | reverse complement strand
ATCGCCGCGTCAAGCGACTCAATATTTCCCGCAGGAGCTAATAATTCTGACATGGGGGGAGTATGCCACAACAAGTAAGAAATTTCTATAAGACTGAGTTTTCCATGCCGGGCTTGAAAAATGCGAACAGGCGAACACAGAAGACTTAAACGGTATTTTTATCCGTTGCCTGATTTTTGAAATGAGAAAAACATATCTTTACCAAAGCGCTGCATAACTTTTATACTAATCTCATTCAAGAACTTCGTTATCAAACAGGCATCTGCAATGTGCGGGAAAGACGAAACGGCACGGCGGATTTTTCGCTCAGCATTCGGCAATACGCTTTTTAGTTTGTTTGTTCCCGTTGATTGGAAAAACGGGACGGAGGGACTGCAAAACCGTTTAAATCTTAATACGCGGCGCAAAAGCGTTTCTATTGTACGCCTGAATGTGCGCGGGGAGGAGTCAATGGATGATGAAAATACTATAGAAATGCAAGGCATCTGTAAGTCATTTTACGGAATAAAAGCGCTTGAAAATGTGTCGCTTACGCTCAAGCGCGGAGAAGTGATGGCGCTTCTCGGTGAAAACGGAGCGGGAAAGTCAACATTGATGAAGATTCTTGCAGGCATTGTACCGCGTGACGCCGGTGTTATGCGCTTGTTCGGAAAAGATGTCGACGGCTCGTATTCACCCAAAAAAGCGCAAGACCTCGGCATTGCAATCATTCACCAAGAATTGAATATGTGCCGTCATCTTACGGTTGCTGAAAACATATTTTTGGGACGCGAAGTGTGCAGCGGAAGCCTTTTGAACAATCGCCGCATGAACGAGTTGACGCAGGCTGTCCTTGATTCTCTCAAAATTGAAGGGATTGAGCCGGATACGGTTGTCGGGGACTTAACGGTCGCCAAGCAGCAGATGGTTGAAATTGCAAAAGCCGTACAGACAAATTCGCGCATTTTGATTATGGATGAGCCGACATCGGCGCTGGCAAATAAAGCGACAGAAAAACTGTTCGAGACAATTCACAATCTTAAACGGCGCGGCGTCGGCATTATTTATATTTCGCACCGGCTTGAAGAACTGCAATACGTTGCTGACCGCGTAACGATTTTGCGCAACGGCAAGTTTGTAAAAGAATGCGCATTCCGCGACATTTCGATGGACGACATTATCAAAAACATGGTCGGCAAAGAAATCGGCGAGCAGTTCCCGCACGTAACGATGGCGCGCGGAGAAAAAGTTTTTTCGGTTACGCGCCTTAACGCCGGTAAGGATGTGCGGAACATTTCATTTGACGCGTACAAGGGCGAGATTCTCGGCATTGCAGGACTGACGGGAGCCGGACGCACGGAGACTGCGCGCGCAATTTTCGGTATCCGACGGAAGTGCAGCGGCACAATCGAACTTGACGGCAAAGAAGTAAAAATCAAAAATCCGCACGATGCAATAAAGCACGGACTTGCGCTTGCCCCCGAAGACCGCAAAAAGGACGGACTGTGCACAAAACTTTCGGTAAAAGACAATCTTTGTCTTCCGAATCTCGATAAAGTCTGCAATAAACTCGGCTGGATAAGCCGCAAAAAGGAAAACGCGCTCCTTGCCGCGGCAGTTGAAAATCTTGCAATAAAACTTGCGGACGGAGATGTCAATGCCGATGCGCTTTCCGGCGGCAATCAGCAAAAGTTGGTCGTGGCGAAGTGGTTTGCGCGGGAAAACAAAGTCGTCATTTTTGACGAGCCGACGCGCGGAATCGATGTGGGCGCAAAGATTGAAATCTACAATTTGATGAATAAACTCAAGTTTGAAGGCAAAGGCGTTATTTTTATTTCAAGCGAACTGCCTGAAGTCCTCGGTATTGCAGATAGAATTCTTGTGATGTGCGACGGGCGGATAACGGGCGAATTATTGGCAAAAGACGCGACGCAGGAAAAAATTATGTATTATGCGACGCGCTTTGAAGATAAAAAAACGAAATCTATGGAGGTGTGTTAAAATGTCTGAGAGCGGAAAAACTAATCCGTTAAAAAAAATCGTTACGATACGGGGAATGGGGCAGGTGCTGACGGTAAGCGCCGGTTTAATTGTCTTGTACGCCGTATTCGGAATTGTAAATCCGCAGTTTTTAAGCAGTCAAAATATTGCGAATTTGCTGCGGCAGACGGCGCCGATTGTGCTCATCGGCATTGGACAGTCCTACGTGCTCATAACAGGCAATATCGACCTTTCAATCGGCTCGATTGTCGGCATGAGCTGCATGATAAGCGCAACGCTGATGACAAAAGGCGTAAATCCGTGGGGCGCGGCGCTTATTACGTTGATGTGCTGCCTTTTCATCGGAGCGCTTAACGGACTGCTCGTTTCGTTTTGCCGGCTGCCTTCGTTTATCGCAACGCTCGGCACAATGACGATTGCGCGCGGCATTGCGCAAATCGTAAACGGCAACTACAACACGAACTTTATTGGAGAAAATGCAGAAGGATTTAGAAATTTCTTCTATTACGGAAAAACCTTCGGCGTATTCAATACGATTTTTATCGCCGCGCTTTTGTGGCTTTTGTTCAATTTTTATCTGATGAAGACGAAAACCGGCAGGCATATTTATGCAATCGGTTCAAATATCGACGCAGCACGGCTTTCGGGCGTGAACATCGTTATAACGACGGTAAAGGCGTACATGGTTTCCGCGTTTGTCGCCTGCGTCGTCGGATTTATAAATTCTGCAAAAAGCGGCATGGGCAGTATGGACAGCGGCACTATGTATGAATTGTACGCGGTCGCGGCGTCCGTTATCGGCGGCGTCTCTCCGCTTGGCGGGCAGGGCTTGCTCTTTGGGACGGCCGTTGGCGCGTCAATTTGGTCAGTGCTTGAAAACGGTTTGCAGTTTGCAGGAGCGCCGGTCGCAATCAAAAATATTGCAATCGGCATTATCGTAGTAACGTCGGTCTTGCTCGATATTCTTATCCGCGGAGGAATCGGCGTAAATATTGACAGACTGCGAGCAATGTTCGTAAAAAATATACGGAATCGCTAGAGACTTAAAACCGTTCGGCTGGGCGTGTATCGTCGATTGGTATAAAAATAGTCGGAGAGAATGAGAAAAATTTGCAGGAGGCAAAAAATGAAAAAGATTGTGTTGAGTTTGACGGCGTTGGCGCTGTCTGTTTCGGTCGTGTGTGCAAAACCGGCGAAAAAGTCGAAGGCAAAGATGAAAAACGTCTATTTGATTACGATGGATCAAATGGATCAGTACTGGGTGCGCGTCAACGAGGGGGCAAAAAAGGCGGCTGCTGAAGACGGCAGTATCAAATACCGCTGGATTGCGCCGGATATTAAGGACGACAGCAAGCAGATTGAGTGCATCAACAATGCGGTTGCTGCCGGTGCGGATGCGATTTTGCTTGCGGCAAATGGTCCGACTGCTATTACGTCCGCTGTCAAAGAGGCTGCCGGCAAGGGAATTAAAATTATTTATGTTGACAGTCCTGCCGATTATCCTGCCGTGCAGACGCTTTCTACCGACAATCGAAGTGCGGGAAAAACTGCCGGCGAGACGATGATGAGTGCGCTCAAAGCCAAGGGAATTACGTCGGGTTCAATCGGCGTTATCTCCGTAAATGCGGCAACAGCCTCTACCGTTGCGCGCGAAGAAGGATTCCGCTCCGCTTTTGCCGGCAGCGCGTACACGGTTTTGGTAACGCAGTATTGCGACGGAGACGCGGCTCGCTCAAAAGACGCTGCGGCAAACTTTATTACGCAGGGCTGCGTCGGTATTTTTGGCGCAAATGAAGGCTCGACAGTCGGTATTGGAAATGCCGTTGCAGAGTCCGGCGGCAAAGTCGTCGGCGTGGGCTTTGACAATTCTGACATGATTAAAAACCTTATTAAAAAAGGCTTCATTCTTGCGACCATGGTACAAAATCCGGACGTGATGGGGTATGAAGGCGTAAAAAGCGCGGCAAGAGCTTTAAAAGGCGAAGCCGTAAGCCCCGCGACTGTCGATACGGGCGTTTCCGTTCAAACGACAGATAATTTGTAATCGACGGACGGCGGCGCGGACGGTAAAAACGGCGTTTGAAAGTCGTAACGAAGTTCCCGCCTGCACAAGAAAATCCGTACCCGCTCAGGTATGGATTTTCTTGCAGATACGCGGTTTTCGGACGCTGCAGGACGTGATAAGACGCAGGCAAACGGCGCTTTAGTACTTAAACGCGCTGCCGCCGATGAACTCGCGGATTATCGAGCGCGCCGGAACTGCTGACGGGTCGATTGGCGAAAAGTTGTTGATAAATGAGAGGAGCCGGCACGCTTCGGCGTACTCTTTTTGGAGCGGCGTTACGCAGCGTAAAAGCGGTTCGGCATAGATTTTCAGCACAGAAAGTTCGTAGTCGAGCGCAGTGTTCAAAATGGCGTCCGCATTATTCTGGAACGGGAAAATATGCATTTCCTCTCCTTTACGAACGTTGTTCCACATTCCGATGGTTTCCGTTGCACTTTTGCTGCGGAAACGCGCATCGCGGACAATGCGGCGGATAAGGCGGTTGTCGCTTGTAGAAATTCTATTGTGGTCATCGAGGTTCAACTGCGTCAGCGCAGAAAGATAAATCTTGAATTTCGATTCATGAGGAATGAGCGGCGTCAATTTGTCGTTCAAGCCGTGGATTCCTTCCATTATAAGAATATCGTTTTCGGCAAGCGTGATTTTGTTTTTTTCTTCAAAAAACGGAACGCCGTCTTTAAAGTCATAAGAAGGAACGCAGACTTCTTTTCCTGCAAATAAATCAACAAGATTGCGGTTGAGTAAGTCGATGTCGAGCGCCTCAAGACATTCGTAATCGGGTTTTCCGTCCGCACCTAAAGGATTGCGCGAGCGTCCGACGTAGTAATTGTCGAGACTGATGACTTTAGGACGGTAGCCGATTGCCTGCAATTCAAGCGCGAGTTTTTTTGAAGTCGTCGTTTTGCCGGAACTGGACGGGCCTGCAATCAAGACGACGCGCACAGTTTTGCGCTCGGCAATTTGGTCTGCAATATCGGCGATACATTTTTCCTGCAGCGTTTCGGTGATGTCGATAAACTCGTCCGCCTGTCGGCTGTTGATAAGCCGATTAAGACTTGCCGCGGACATGACGCCGAGCTGCTTTCCCCATGCTTTATATCGTTTGTAGATTTCAAAAAGTTTCGGCTGGTCTTCAAACTTGGTCAGACGGTCAGGCTGACTTGAGCGCGGGAAACGCATTAAAAATCCTTCTTTATACTGCATCAATTCAAAGACTTTCAGAATTCCGGTTGACAGTACCAGCGGCCCAAAATACATATCGCTAAAGTTTCCAATCGTATTGATTCGAATGCTCGGCGACGAAATATAGTTGAGCTGCTCGCGCGTTTCTGTTAGTCCGAGTTCTTCAAAAAGCGTCGCCGCTTCCGCATACGAGATAAGTTTTGTCGAAATTGCAATATTTTCGGCAACAAGACGACGCATTTCTTTTTCGAGTTCTTTTATTTCCGAAAGTTTAAGCGCCTTTCCCGATTCAAGCGTGTAGTAATAGCCGTAATCAAGGCTGTGCCCAACGAGAAGCCGCGCGTTCGGAAAGAGCCGGTGCGCCGCTGCTGCCAAAAGCAAACAAAGCGAGCGGCGGTAAACGCCCATTCCGTCTTTTGAGCCCAGCATAACCGGCTCAAGATGCGCATTGTATTCAAGCGGATGGTCGAGCGGACACAGTTCGTTGTTTATGCGGACTGCAAGAATTTTATTTTGCTCCTCTTCAAAATTGTCGAGCAGTACAGACACCGGCGTTCCGTACGGCTCTTCGCTTGTCTTTCCCGACGAGTATGTTATTTTTAAGATTCCTTGTTCCATGATACACCTCCGTAAACCGGCTCCGCCAGCGCGCAGAACTCGGCTGCAATTTGACTGCATTTTACAGAATACGGCGGCGAGGGAAAAGTATGGCAGCGGAAAATGACGGGCGGTAAAAAAGGGAGATGAAAGATGGAAAGGAGTTATTGCCTGCACGACTTTAGCGGCTCTTTCAATAGGGTGCCGGCGGCGTATGCTGCCTGAAATGGTTCTCAAATGAAATACTGTCTGCCATTATTCTAATATTTGGAATGAACAAAAAGACGAAAGTACAAGTCTTTTTGAAATAGCCGGAGAAAAGGAATAAAAACGCCTGCGAAAAGGTAGGAAATATCTGGAATCGTAGTATGGAAGGAGTTTTGTATGGGTTCTGTCAGCCGCCCTCATTTCTTCGCGGTTAGTTGCTGCATTTGAATGGCAAAGAGTACGCTGCCTGCCTGTGTTTTCCTGACGGAAGATATAGGCAGGCATTTTACCCTGTCCGCTCAGGAACGCGCTTACGCGCGCTCTTCTAATCCTGCACAGGCGGAACTCATGCTCGCAGCATTTTCTGTCTTTCAGCAGATTTTTCCGCAAATTTTTGTAAGAAAAACTTGGCAGGGCGGCACAGCGTTTAATCTGTCATATTTAATAGCAGCCGCCCGTCCAGTCTGCAGCGTTTTTCTTGCACGACAAAACTCTATGGCAGCACTGCGCGTCTTCTCCAAAATATCATCTCCAATCAGTTTTGCCTGCGGCATAGACTCAAGGCACAGGCGGCGCTTTTTTGTAAAATCTTTTTAAAGTCCGCTAGTTTCCTCTGCCGCCCTGTGTTCTAAAAATCGGCAAATAATCTTTTCCGTCTCTCGCTGCAGTTCTGCATCGTCATCAGAGCATATACGGTGCGAATCGGGAATACCGCGCATAAAGGTTATCTGCCGCTTAGCGTAGCGGCGGGTATCGCGTTTTATCGCTTCTTTGACGCGCTCGATTGTATCCCGCCGCCTTCCGCCCGCATCGGAGGAGGTGTCCATCGTATCGAACGCGCCGCATTCAAACCACTCGCGGTAGCCGATACCTTTGAGCGCGGGTCTTTCCACACTTTTAAACAAAGTTTTTGCCGTCTGAAAATCTTGCGCGTGCGCTTCTTCTGCACAATGCGTCGAATATCGTTTTTTGCTGTCTGCCGTGTCTTTGAGCGCACTCAGCGCACGCACTTCGTCTTCCAATCCGGCAGCGAACATTTGTTCGACGCGGCGGTCTATTCTTTCATAGAGGCTTTTACGGCTGCGTTCCAAAATTACTATGCAAAAGTCGTATTGACTGCGGACTCCGACATTCATCAAAAAGGAACTGCGCGGTTTTCCGGACGAATAAAAGACTTCAAGCGCGCGGATAACGCGGTATGAATCGTTTTTGCTGATTTTCCGTGCGCTTTCGGCATCGACTTTCAGCAATTCCGCGTACAGCACGTCCGTCCCGTCCCTCAAAAGCCGGGTTTTTAAGTCATTCCGGATTTTTTCGTTGCATTCAGGCGTTTGAGGCAGTCCCAATATGAAATTCCTGATATAAAATCCCGTGCCGCCCATGACGACTGGAACGGCTCCCCGCGCGTGTATGTCCGCACAAGCGGAGTCCGCATCTTTTACAAAATTCGAAACGGAATACGGCTCGTCAATGTTTTTGATGTCGATTAAATGATGAACTAATGCGGCGCGTTCGGCTGCCGTCGGTTTTGCGCTTCCGATGTTAAGTCCGCGGTAGACTTGCAGAGAGTCCGCGTTCACGATTTCTGCGCCGCCTTTAAAAAAAAAGCGGCTGCCCTTCCCGAACATATTGACGGCAAGCGCAGTCTTTCCTGAGGCAGTAGGCGCAAAAATCACGATAACGGGAATTTTTTGCGCCATCGGTTAGGATTTGCTTTCTATTCTGTACGAAACCCGCCGCTCAAAAAGTTGACGGGCAGCGACCGAAACCGCCTTTCCCGCGTGTCTTTCGATTTCCGGGTCGGCTATGCGTGACATTTGGTAGGCGCGGCGGCTGGCGGCGGCGGTAATTTCGTAGATGTTGCCGTCGAACGAAGCAAGTTCTTTTAACGGAAAAACGGTATTCATTCTAAGACCTCGTATAAAATTTTAGCGCATTATAGACAGTTCGCCGGCAGGTGTCAAACAATGGGGAGGGGCAGTAAAAACAGTATTTGAAAGATATAATATGGCTGCCGCCCGCAAAAAGCTGACTTCGGCAGGCGGTATAAAAAACTGCGTTTGGCAGATTTATCATAGTTCCTGCCTGAGCGAGTTTTCCCGCGGTAAACGCGCAGAAAACAGCGCTCTGCAGGACTTGCTGTCGAAGAAGCGCATTTTCCATCAAGCGGCAAAAAATCGTTTTTTTATCTGCCAAAACCTTGAAAAAAAATGCGCGCTGCTGCAATATACCGCCCGTACCGAAACCGTGCGTACAGCAAGCGCACAACGGTTTGGTGCATCGGACACAGAGTTGCAGTTTGCGTTGCAGACTGTCGCTGCGCGTACGCGCAGTAAAAATTATCGTTTTATTGGAGGAATTATGGCCCTCATTGGTAAAGAAGTAAGTGATTTCGTTGCAAACGCGTTCTTCGAGGACAAATTCATAACGGTTTCAAAAAAAGATTTAATCGGCAAATGGTCGGTTTTGTTTTTCTATCCGGCGGATTTTACATTCGTCTGCCCGACAGAATTGGAAGACTTGGCGGATACTTACGAGGAATTCAAAAAAATCGGCTGCGAAGTCTACAGCGTTTCAACCGATTCCCACTTTGTCCACAAAGCATGGAAAGATACGTCAAAGACAATCAAAAAAATAAAGTATCCGATGATTGCCGACCCGACCCACGTTTTGAGCAAGGATTTTGACGTTTTGATTGAATCAAGCGGAATGGCCGAGCGCGGAACGTTCATCTTAAATCCCGAGGGCAAAGTTGTCGGCTATGAGGTCGTCGCTGGAAACATCGGACGCAACGCCGACGAGCTTTTGCGTCGCGTAAAAGCTCTCCAGTACGTCGCAAAATTCGGCGATCAAGCCTGTCCCGCAAAGTGGCAGCCGGGCAAACAAGCCTTAAAACCGAGCATTGAATTAGTCGGCGCAATCTAAAACCCGCTCAAACTTCAAGCAAACGGCATTCCGTACTGTACGGAGTGCCGTTTTTTTATAGACAAGAGCGCCGAAAAACCTGACTTTGAAAGATGCTGCTAGAGCACGTTTTTTTCATTTGCTAAACGGCGCCGTTGCTTGAAAACGTCCGCCTTTCTAGTCAAGATTTTTTTGCCTAATCGTGATACAGTCCGTTCACGTTCAAATGTAAGGAGATGATATGAAGACTTTGGTAATCGGCGGAGCGGGATATATTGGAAGCCACGTTGTAAAGCAGCTCATGAACTGCGGGCACGACGTTACGGTTTTTGACAATTTATCAAGCGGACTCAGGCAAAATTTATTTCCGAAAAATGCCTTTATCTACGGAAATATTTTGATTCCCGGGGATGTAGACGCAGCGTTTGCACGCGGGTTTGATGCGTTTATTCATCTTGCGGCGTTTAAAGCGGCAGGCGAATCGATGACGGCTCCCGAAAAATATTCGACGAACAACATAACGGGCACGCTCAACATTTTGAATGCGGCGGCGGCGCATGACTGTAAAAACATGGTTTTTTCGTCATCGGCTGCGATATTCGGCGAGCCTGCGTACCTTCCGATTGACGAAGACCACCCGAAAAAGCCTGAAAACTATTACGGCTACACAAAACTTTCTATAGAGGAGTTTATGGAATGGTACTCAAAACTGCGGGGACTGCATTTTGCCGCTCTCAGGTATTTTAATGCGGCCGGCTACGACGTTGACGGCGAATTGTTTGGACTGGAACAAAATCCTGCCAATCTTTTGCCGGTCGTCATGGAAACTGCGATGGGAATGCGCAAAGAAATGATGATTTTCGGCGACGATTACGACACGCCCGACGGCACCTGTATCCGCGACTATGTTCACGTTTCCGACCTTGCCGACGCGCACGTAAAGGCGCTTGAGCGTATCGCCTCTGCCGGCAAAAATCTAAAACTCAATTTGGGAAGCGAAACCGGCACATCCGTCAAAGAAATGGTGGATGCTGCGCGGCGCATTACAGGCAGCGCAATTCCGGCTCTCATAACGGAGCGCCGCGCCGGAGACCCCGCACAGCTTGTCGCTTCTTCCGCTCTTGCCCGCACCGAACTCGGCTGGACCTCGCACTATTCCGACACGGATACGCTCATAAAGACGACGTGGGACGCGTACCGAAAGTTTGCACAATTGCACGGCAAAAGATAGCGCGGTCAGAATGGAACTGACGATCTTATGCCGGTATCGGGGAACTAGAAAGGCGGCGGTATTCGGTAGAATATCGAGATGACTGGAAAGGCGTTGTTTGAACAGACAATACCCAAAAGCCCCAAAGCCGCTTTACTCGTTCTGCCGAAGCCTTCTACTCTTGCAGAAATCGTCGACAGGGGAAGACAAGGTTTTAGGTGCGTGTTTTTGTTAAGGCACGACGAGAGATTTTCTGTGCTCGTTACGGAAAATTTGCGGGGTGTGCAGAGAACTCCTCTAAAGAGAAAGAGCGTATCCTGCCGTCAGCACTGTTGCAGACTCTTGCGGTTGTCTCCTTGCCGGCAATTGCGTCAGCCCGTGCCGTCAGTGTGGTCAGGCAGCGCTCCTCTTTCTTCCGCCCCATAACAATACCGCCGAAAAAGTGCAACGTTCCCGACGACGGCACCTGTAACCTCCGATTTGCAGCGACTTTTCCACAAGGAAACTTGCTGCGGGCGGAACTTCGATATCTTTCAAACACCTTTTTATCGCTCTCGAAACTCCCGTATCCCGCTCATTTTACCGTACGGTAAAACGAGGACGGGCGGAAATCTTTTCAATAACATTCCCTGCTGTCCAATTGCAAATATATCCGTCAATCCAGTTTTTGCAGCGCGGCGGTGTCTCGTATGCAGCGCAAAAAAATGTTTCCGCACACAAAAGCGTCGTCAAAAGCGCGGTGCGCTTCGGTAATTTTTATGCCGAGCCGCGCAGCAACCGCGGTTTGCTTATACGTTCCTGCCGAAGGATACGCCCACTTGCATAAAGCAAGGGTGTCGATAACGCGGTTTTTAACCGGCTCCATCGCGGCGCGCTCGGCTTCCGCGTTCAAAAATGCCACGTCAAAGCGCGCGTTGTGCGCAACA
Organism: uncultured Treponema sp.; assembly: GCA_963539635.1. Lineage (GTDB taxonomy): Bacteria > Spirochaetota > Spirochaetia > Treponematales > Treponemataceae > Treponema_D. The sequence continues at coordinate 881 of CAUTOZ010000070.1, read as the reverse complement.
ATAACGCTGCGCTCCAAAAAGTCTACAAAATCAGGGAGCACTTTTGAAGCCGGCGGCATATCTTGTACCATATCGTCCGTTATGTGATTGACGGCGCTGCACTCGCAGGGAATGGGCGTAAGCGGATTTATCAGAGCAGAAAAACGGTCGATAATGCAGTTTTTGTCAAATTTAACGGCGCCGATTTCAATTATCCGCGCCGTTTCAGGCTTTAAGCCCGTCGTTTCCGTATCGAACGCTGTAAAAACCGCGCCGCTTTTGAGCAGCGCGGCAAGTTTTCGGAAATCTTTAAGGAACTTATTTTGCAGCGTCATCGAGCGTCTTTTTTATTTCCGCTTCAATTGCATCGCACAGCGCACCGGCATCTTTTTTTGCCTGCGCCAGTCCCTCATCATTTGCGCCTTTAACGGGAGCCGTGCTGTTGATGTAAAACTTGATTTTCGGCTCAGTCCCGCTTGGACGCGCACTGACGAAAGTCCCGTCTTCAAGGAAAAACTGAAGCACATTGCTTTTCGGAAAGGAAACAGGCGTTTTCTTCGACGGATTTGCCGGGTCAAACTCAACGGATGTTTCAATATCGCGGATTTTTGCAACACGTTTCCCTCCCAAGGTTTTTAATCCTTCGGAGCGGAGTTTTGTCATAATTCCTGTCATCACCTGTACGCCCTGCTGTCCGGGGAAGTACTGCGATATGGAGCGGTCTTCAAAGTAGCCGTACTCCTTGTACATGTCGTCGAGGTGCTCAAGCAGACTTTTGCCCTTCGAGCGCCAATACATCGTCATCTCTGCGCACATCGCAGCGGCGGAAATACCGTCTTTATCGAAAACTTCTTTTTCGATTTTATAACCGTAACTTTCTTCAAAGCCGAATACATAGGTGC
>CAUTOZ010000069.1:0-12177 GCA_963539635.1 uncultured Treponema sp. | reverse complement strand
ATACAGGCAAAGGTTTAAAGCTGGCTTACTAAAACCGGCTGCTTAAACTACAACTTTTAGGGAATCAGGGGCTGCACTTTTATTGACTTTTCCATGAAGTCCTGCGATTGTCCGCTCCGCTACTGTGTCAACCTGCCCTGTTCACGTGGTTAGGCAGCCTGTGCGTCTTTCTTGCCGTGTGTTTCCAGTCGCCTTGCTTTTTAGAACGGCTGCTTCTTACGTACGAGCACTAGAGACATCTTTCAAAACGCTGTCCTCCGCTTCCTCATAGGTCCATAACTTCTTCGCCGCCTTACTCCCGCATGCTGAACAATCCGCCGAACCGCAGGGCAAAGTCTTCCGTAATAATACGCTCTGCGCTCCGAACGGCGCTTTGTTGCGCTTCTTTGCGGGAAAGTTTTCCCTGCCGCGCATTTTCTGAAACAGAAAGAATTTCTTTGCCGCTTGCGTTTTCAGTCAACGTACACGTAACGATGCTCCGCGTAAAGTAGATATCCGATTCTGCCCGCTTGTCCAAATCCTCATAAACGGCGTTTACCAAAAGCGTGTAGGCAGCGTTTTCCGCCTCTCCTACCGTTCCGATGCCAAAACCTGTGATAACCGTGCGCGCTGCTGCGGCAAGTCGCCCGTCCGTGTCTCCCGTTACGTGGACTTTTACCGTTATTGCAGATAAGGCGTCGCGGAGCTTTGCTTCGACTGCGGCAGGACTGCCGTAAGGCAATACATGACGGGCAGCGGGCTGTAAAACCGATAAAAGCCGCAGATAGTAAGCGTTTTCCTGCGCCAGCGCGTAGGCTTTTACAAGAAGCCGGCACGAATCGAATGAAGCGGCGTTTTTTCCCGTCCCTCGTTCTTTTTCTTTTTGACTGTCGGTTTCGTCGAGGAGCGTGTCGATTTCGATTGAATTTTCATTGAGCAAAAGCGAATAGTGCCGCGCCGCCGCCGTTTTATCGAGCACTGCACGAGCATAAACGGTTTTGTCTTTTGCAGTCCACCGGTCTTTTATCGCCATACCGCTGATATCTTTGAGCATTGACTTTGTGCGAATATCGGAAAGATAGGACGTAAGATTTGCGCCCGTCGATAAATCGCTGTTCGTAACGCTCTCTTCCGCGCTGATATCCTGCACAATGTTCGCCGCCGCTGCAAGGAGCGCTTTTTTATCCGCCGCATCCGCCGTACGCGCGCCTGCCGTTGCCGCAATGAATTTTGAGTCGTCATAGCCCGCATAAGGATTTGAAATCCATGCAGGCTGCCGTCCGCCTTTTGCAAAAAGGGGAATAAGGCTCACCGTTACCGCAAAAAACGCCGTTACCGTTTTTTTCATACAACCTCCTTATAATAAACTGGACAAGAGGATTTGCAGAGCCGTCTGTACAGTCCCCCTCCCTGTTCACGCTTACCAATTACGCATTATCAATTCCCCGTCTCTTTTTCGACGCAGACAATATCCGTGTCCGGATTAAAAACCTTATCCGCATACACGAGCGCTACATTTTGGCGCGAAGGATTATGAAGCTGCACAAAAAGTCCCCCCTGCCTCAGCGCGTAATTTTCTGCAACGGGACGGTGCCCGCCAAAACAGCGCATGGAATGTATATCGGAAAAGGGACACAGCGCCTTAAGCAGTGCAGCAACGCTTCCTTCTGCGGCAAAATCATTTTCAGTCCATGTCAGCGAACGCACCGTATCGTTGTCTCCTAATCCGTCAATCAATTCCGCCTCTGTAAATGCCTTCTCCGGCTCCGCGTGCGAGACGATACCGTTGTCAAACACCGCCATCAGCGGCAATGCGCGTTCGACACAGGAGACGAATCGGAGAACGGCATCGCCGTATACGCTCTGCATAAAAAGGCGCGTCATCGCTCCTTCGTTTGCAAATTTGCGGAACGGAAAGTCGCCTCTGCCGGCTTGATTCATAATGTTTTCGTGATTGCCTTTAAGGCAGTGAAAGACTTCGCTGAAAGCAGTTTTGCATTCCAAAATCATGCACAAAGATGAAAGCCCTTCCTGCATCTCGCGGCGCATAGCGTTTCCGTCGGCAACGCCGTTTACAAAGTCAGTTTCCGCTTCTTTCCATCGCGACAATCCCCGCGCCTCCGAATGCAGAATATCGCCGACAAGCACAATCCGCACTAGTCCTTGTGAAAGAGCGGCAAACAAATCGCTGCCGTTCGTGCCGCTTCTGTGCGGTAAAAAGCCGTCAGGCGGAATAAACGAAAGGATATTCCATAAAAAGTCAGCGCGCGCATGAATGTCCGGCACGACAACCAGCGGGAGCGGCGTTTTCCGAAAATCAAGCAGTCCGCCTATGCCGCCAAAAGAAGAACGCGGACGGTACGCGGGATTTTCGTTTTCCAACGCGGACAACGCCCGTTTACACAGGGATGCAAAGTATTCATGCTCCGGAAGCGTTTGGGCAAGAGAAATATAGTGGAGTTTTTTGTACAGTTCGGCGTTCACAGGCGTGAGACAAGAGAATTTTTAAGCAATGACAAGCGTCGTCGAACCGATGGTAATTTTATCGCCGATGTACAGTTTGACGTATTTTTCGTCGGGGATTTTCTTTCCGTTGATGAGCGTCCCGTTCGTGCTTTTTTCATCCTTAATAAAATACGCGCCTTTAATCTTTTGAATCACAGCGTGATGACGGCTTGCAAGTTTGTTATCGATAACGACATCGTTGTCAAACTCGCGCCCGATGGTAATTTTTGCAATGAGTTCAATGCGTTTTTTATCAACCATAAGGTATGAAACAGGGCGGGATTCCGCAATTTTATCCAAATGACGCCCGACAGGGCTGTCCGTAACAATAGTTTGATTGTCCATGCGGAGAATTATATAGAGACAGGCTGATTTGTGCAAATAAAGCGATTGTGATACTATCGCTCAAAATAACTTTGGGAGGTTATTACATGAAAAAGCTTACTATTTTTTTGACTTCGGCGGCAGTTTTGCTCGCCTCGTGCGCATCCACCAAGCCGACTGAAAAAGCAGCGGACAAAATACGCCCCGTTATCGGAGCTGAAGGCGTCGAACGTCCTGACTGGGTGTTTTCCGGCATGGAAAGTCCCGACGGGATTTATGCAGTCGGTTCGGGCAAGATGTCAACAAAAATCAATTCGCTCAAAGTCGCAGAAACAAACGGACGAGCGGAACTTGCCCGCACCGTTCAGACGACGATTAAGTCCGCATTGACGACATATGCGCAGGATACTGGTGTAAAAGACGATGTTTTAAATTATATGGAAGAAGCGACCGTTCAGCGCACCGCAGGAATTTTAACCGGCTCTACGCGCAAAGATTATTGGGTTGACCAAGACCAAACAGTGTACGCGCTCATGTATCTTCCGATTAAAGCCGTCGTTCCCGCCGCAAATGCAATTCTCGATGAATACGTTACGGATAAAAAGTCGCAGATAACAGAAGAAAAAGTGTCCGAAGCGCTTAAAAAATACAACTTGCTCGGCACTTCATCGGCTCAGTAAGAGGCGCAGTCCATGAAATATTCAATACGAGTATCAGTGCTTGCCGCCGCATCTTTGCTTGCTGCATCGTGCGCAAGCGTAAAGCGCGTTGCTTCCGACACCGTAACCGATTTAAGCGGCTACTGGAACGATACGGACGTGCGGCTTGCGGCAGAGGCGATTGTTGACGGCTGTCTTTCCTCTCCGCGCATTACAGGCTACGCGGCAAGCCACGGAGGAAAACTTCCGGTCGTCATTGTCGGCTCTTACCGCAACAAAAGCGACGAGCACATCGATACGGAAATCCTGACGAAAAAACTTGAATCGGCGCTTATCAACAGCGGCAAAATTGAATTCGTCGCTTCATCTTCCGAGCGTGATGAAATCCGACAGGAGCGCAAAGACCAGCAGATGAACGCAAGCGAAAAGAGTGCAAAAGCGCTCGGCAACGAAACCGGCGCGGATTTTATGCTCAAAGGCGCGGTAAAAACTATTGTCGATTCAAACGGCAAGGTGATGACGCGCACCTACTTTATCGACACAGAGCTTATCAACATCGAAACGAATGCAAAAATATGGCTCGACAGCAATTCGGACATAAAAAAAATTATTAAACGTCCGGCGGCGCGGTTTTAGCGTGTACGGTACGAGGCGCGCGCTCAACAAAACGCGCGCCGTTTTTATTGGTGCGGACGGCGGGAGAGAATTCTTAATGCGTATTGTGTCTGGATGACAAGGAAAAATATGATTGATTACTTAACCGCTCTTTCGGCTGCTGTAAGGGTGCTCATCACCACCTTGAGGGAAAAGAGAGTATTGGAACGGCGCAGCAGTGCATGACGCTGAACAAGGTAGAACGGATTGCCGTCCGCGTGCAATTATCCACATTGGGCGGTGCTGTATCGAAAATCTATGTTTTCCGATGAAAAACTCGCTGAAAATGGCTGTTTACAGGTACCATCGTCGGGAGGGGGTCGGTTGTCGTCCATCGACATTTTTGATGAGGATAAGGGGAAGTTGTATTTCCCGACGGCAGATTTGTTTAACACGAAAGGAAGGCTGAAGACGTACAGATAAAATTTTACCCTACATTTTGCCATAGGTCAAACGTGAGAGGGCAGAAGAGCATCTTTCAAGGAAAGTAACTTTTGCAGGCTGCTAACTCTGTACCGTCTTTCACCCTTAATAAACGCAGCCTGCAAGAAATGTGCGGCGGACGTACAGTAGATTAACAACGCAGTGCAGGAAGTCAACGACTTGGCGCGGAAGAATAAGGACAGTATAGAGGGACTGACGGAGGAAGTGGGGACATTTCGGGTATGAGTTGGCGGCAGAGAATGTTGGGCGGTAAAAGAGGTATTTAAATAATACAACGAAGTTTGAAAAAGAAGGGCAGTATTTGAATGAGGAAATGTAGTTTGTCGGTGCCGCTATCAGGAGCGCTGCGGTCTTTCTCCTGCGCATTTCATCAGTCAGCCCCGGGTGTGTCTGCATTTAAATCCAAAAATACCATACAACAAATGCAAGCGCCATCACCGTAGCCAGCAGATTTAACCAAACGGAAGGCGATTTCATATCGGCGAGGCAATTGATTTTCGGATTCGCCGTATAATATTTTATCCGCTGCTCGTCGGGCAATTCTCCGCGTTTTTTCATTTTGCGGTAGGATTCAACATATTTGCCTTTGTATGCAATGCCCTCAACTTCAAACGTATAATTATAGGTGATGGTCATTTTTTTGATAAAATACACTCGATGAATCGTCCGCTTTCTGATTTTACCGGCGGCAAGGTCGGTTCCCATGTCATTTTTCAGCAAATGCACATGAATCGTCATTCTGACTTGCGTTATCAAAATCGCATTACGAACAGTTAAAAAGTCATGCCAAAGATTTAAAAGATTTTAAGGATGAACTGCGTAAACAGGAAGTTGAAAGCGAAGAAGAAAAGCAAAAACAAATTGAAGAAATCGACAAGCAAATAACGGAAACAAAGGCGGCGCAGGCGGCGGAGGCTTTATCCGTCATTAAAAAGTACGTTGACCAAGCCGCGCAGATTATCAAAGACGCCGGAGACCTTGCCTTGCAGTACATTCAAGCGCAGACAAAAAAGGAACTTGCCGAGGAAGAAATCCGCTATCTCAAAGGCGAAGAAAGCGAAGAAGAATATGAAGAGAACAAAAAGAAAATAAAACATGACGCGGCAAAAGAAGAATATAAAATTAAATTGTGGCAGTGGCACGCTTCCCTTTTGCAGGCAACGGCCAGCATTGCCGAGGGCGTTGCGCGTTCTTTAGCGCAGGGCGGAGCATTAGGCGCAATTTCCGCCGCTCTTACCGCAATCGCAGGCGGGGTGCAAATTGCGACGCTTGTAGCAAACAAGCCGCGCCCCCCGAGTTTTTCAGGCGGCGGCTTTGTCGGCGGTATGCACGGCGCTTCTATGGGCGCAGACGATACCGTTGCAAATGTACGGCGCGGAGAATTGTACGTAAACGCCGCACAGCAGCGTAATTTATGGGAACAGTTAAACGGAAAAGGAGCCGGCGGCAAAGGGACGAATATCGTTGTAAATAATAACGCCTCGAACATCGTCAACGCAGAGCCGCGCATTTCGCAGGATAAAATAGCGTTGATGATTGACGCGCGGGTAAACGAAAGCCTTAAAGACGGGCGATACAGCAATTCATTAAAGCAGGCGGAAAACGGCATGAGCGGAGACTATTACGGCATTTAGGGGGAATTATGGCGGCGGAATGGAATAAAAACGTAAACAAAAACTTCTACGGGCAGGACGGAAACTACAAAGACAACCGCGAAACAATCGAATTCAAAAGCGGGCGCACCGTCTACTATCAAAAAAGCAGCGCGCCCAAAAAGACCCATGCCGTCAATCTTCAACTTGCCGACACGGGCACAAAACGCATAGACGGCAAAACCGAGTTTGAGCATTTTCTTGACTGGTACGAAAACACGATTAAAAGCGGCACCATTCCCTTTTATTTGCCGGACATCATCACCGGCAAGGGCGAAAAACTTTATCAACTTAAAAATACCCCCTCATGGAAGGGGCAGCAGTACAAGGAAGTCGCATTAACATTTGAAGAAGTCTAACATAGTCTACAAAAGTATAACAAGAGGCGCGTATGAACATTTATAAACAACTTGCAGAGGGCGGCGGATACAATCTTCCCTACCTCCTGCATATCTTTGACATGCAAAACACGGTAAGCATTCGCCTTATTAACGACACGAAGGCGATGGAATACAAGGGAGCGCGGTACGAAGCGGCGGCATTCAATTACTTGCCAGGACAGGAAGGCGACGGCTCTTTATCCATCGGCGTAAAGGCGCATGAAAAACTCATTGACCTTGTAGAAGAAAACTATGCCCTCCGCGTTGAAGTTGTCGGCGTTTTCAACGGCGAAAGCGTCGAAGAAATCGGGTTTTACAAACACCGTTACGGACAAGCCTCATGGGACGGGGCAAGGCTGGAATTAAAAATGAATAAAGACGACAGGGGAAACATGACGTTCCCCGCCTTGCTGTTCAGCACGTATAACAACAGGGGCAAACCGCGGGCGGCTGTTACTATTTTTACAGACAAAACGGATTTCCGCCCGCTGCAAGTTTGTCTTACGCCAAACTCGCGATAAACTTTGTTCCAGTCTCACGAGGACTACGCAAAAGGCATGATTTAATTTATTCCGCTGTCACAAAGCCCGCAGCAAAACACAGCAACGAGATTGCTTTAGGCAATCTCGGGCGGACTGCAAAACCCGTAAACGATGGGAAGAAGCGTATTTGCAGTCCGCAATTTTATGAGGTTATTGATGACGCAAACAACTCCAACAACGAAAATCATTAAAGCGACTTTACTCCGCTCTCTTTCTAACGAAGCGGAAACAATCGAACTTGAAGCAGGGCGTTCCATTGCCGAAAATCTTACGGACATTGATCTTACCAATGCAATCGTTATCGTAAACGGCGCACTTGTACGCGAGCAGCACATTGTACAGACAGGCGATATTGTAACAATCCGCGTAACGCCCAGCGGAGTTGTTACCGGCATAATCGCGGCGGTTTTTACCATCGGCGCAATTATCGCCGGTGCGCTTATCGGACGCGAAGTCTACAAAATGAAAGAAGCGGCGGAAAAGGCGCAAAAAGAAGCGGAACGATTAAAAAAGATGATGGGAAAGCGCGATATTGATAACCGCGCATTTTTACGCGGAGCGTCTAACACGCTTGCAACAGGCAACAGCCAGCCCTACATTATCGGGCGGCATTTTTTTACGCCCTATCTTCTGTCAAAACCCTTTTATAAACTTGAAGGAACAGACGGAGAAAAACAATACACGTACACCATCCTTGAATGCGGATTTAACAAACAGATTTTACAATCCGTTTCGATTGACGATATTGTCATTAAAACATTTAACGATACTGCCCCCCAGCACGGCGTTTATTCGATTGACGCCGACATTTTTGCCGATGACGGCTTAATTGAAATCTCCCAAAACGGCGACCTATTAAAACACTTGCCGGAATTGAATTACAAAGTCGTTTCGGTGCAGACCAATGACGAAATTACCCGCGATGACGACATTAAAAAGCACTACGCGGGCGGCTGTTATTGCCTTTGACAGACTCAACGAACTTCCGCCCGCTGCAAGTTTCGCTCTCGCAAAACTTGCGATTAAACTTTGTTCTAGTTGCCCAAAACTACACGCCAAACACCGCAACGAGATTGCGCTAAGCAATCTCGGGCGGACTGCAAAACCCGTAAACGGTGGGAAGTATCATATTTGCAGTCCGCAACTGTACCACGATGGGAATAAAACTAAAAGCGACGGCGCGGAACGAACAAAAATTAAAGAAAATCAATGTTATTTCGCAGGGAATTGCCCGCGTATGGGACGGCGCACAATGGAGCGCGGATAAAAGAGCTACGCGCAATCCGGCGGCATGGGCGTTAGAGATTGAAACAAGTTCTTGCCACCCCGCAAGCCGCTATGACGACAGCGAACTTGACCTTGAAAGTTTTGCCGATTTTTATGAACACTGCGAAGCGAACCAGTTTAAATTCGATTGGGTTATTACGCAGAATGCCAAAAAAGACGACATTTTAACCTACATTCTAACCGCCTGCGGCGCGTGTATGTACATTGACCTTTACGGGCGGCGGGCGGTTGCAATCGACAGAAAGCAGGAAAACGCCCTTGCCGTCTACAATGCGCAGAATATCATAAAAATCAGCAACCGAAAAACGTTCGCCCGCCAGACAGACGGACTTCGCATAAAGTTCGTCAATTCCAAAGACGATTTATTTCAAGAAGATACCTATCTTGTTATGCGCGAAGACAACGGCAAGCCGCGCGAATTGACGTATGAAAGTCTTATAAAAGACGTTTCCGTTACCGGCGTTACCGAGTATGAACACGTGGTAAAACACGCCCGCCGCCTTATGGCAATCGAAGCGCTGCGCCCCAAAGTTACCACTATCGAAGTCGGAAACGAAGGCATTTTTTACACGCCGATGTCGAAAGTTCTTATTCAAGATGACTGCCTTAAAATCGGTTTAGGGAACGCTGTTATTTCGGGGTGCGATTGGAGAGGCGGACGGCTGAAAAAAATCTATCTTAACGGGACTGTCCCCGTTCCCGATGTTGATAAAGCGTACGGCGTTATTGTCAACTGTTTTACCCGCGACGGCGGAAAGCCGGTCGCTATAAAAGTAGAGGCGGAAAGGGATGGCGACGTTTCGGAGTTGACGGTTGTAAGCGCAGTCCGCATAAGCGATGACGCCGTTCCTGATGTCGGAAACGTGTTGAGTTTTGGCGAACTTGACGCAGACGGCGGATTTTCCCGCGTTACAACTCCCTACATTATCAACGGCATTAAGCGCGGCGAAAAAGGCTTTTCGCTTGAATTGGTAAACTACCACGAAGCCGTCTATGACGCAGGCGCGATTCCCGAATACCACAGCAATTTGACGCGCAGACAAGGGACGCTCCCGCCGCCCATTCCCAAAGACTACGGCGGCATTACCCGCGACGAATTAGAAAAGGCTCTTGCCCGCGTTGACGGCACAAAAGCCGCGCAGGAAGCGGCGGACTTAATCGTTCACGGCGTACGCTATACCGACACGCACTATATCCGCGACGTAGAAATGAGCTTACCGGACATTGTAAAACGCATAGACAATGACGCGCGGACGCTTAGTTCTTCAATCGAAATGAGCGAAGAACAGATTTTACTCAAAGTTGAAGACACGGCGCAGGGGCTGCGCTCATTCATTGCCGTAACCAAAGAGCAGATACTTGCCGAAGCAGAGGATTTAAAGCGCGAATTAAAAGGCTTGCTTGCGGTGCAGGCGGGCGCGGTAAAGGCGATGGTAGAAGGCGGAGGCGCGGCGGGGCAGTTAGCGTTGAGCCTTGAACTTCCCGCGATGATTGACAAAAAGACGTTTAATAAGTTCGTTGAAAAATGCGGCGGAGAAGCGACGGCAAAAGTCTACGCCCGCCTTGCAGGGACGGACTACTACGCTATTCGCGGCGACATCAGCGGAAAGCCCGTAAAAGCCCTCTGGGACAAGGCAGTAAAGGCGGGACTTTTGGCAAGCCAGATACAACTGAACGCAGACCAGATTGTAGTCCAAAACGGAGACAAAGTTGCCGCCGCATTCGTTGACGGAAAACTCCGCGCCGCCTGCATTGACGCGGAAAACCTCATCGTCCAGCAATTAAAAATCGACAGCGATAAACAGAGCAATCAGGATTTTGAAGCGTACTTTGATAAAAACCGCGGCTTACAGATTAGGAACAGCGGCAAGGATATACTGAAGATTGACCCAAAAACGGGAGAGGCGTTTTTTACGGGGAAAGTGCAGGCGGGCGCGGTAGAACTTGCCGATAAAGGCGTATTTATCCGCAATGGGGAAGTTACGGTAGAAAATAAAGGCTGGAAAGCCGCAATCCGCCCTTGCTCCAACGGCGTTGAATTGGCTATACTCGGCGGCGATGGAGGCAATATGACAAAAAAACAGTTGTGGACGTACATTTCCGGCGGTATTTTGAACTTGTTTGTCTTAGGCTCTGTTACGAGTTGCGGGGGAATGTATCATTCCTCCCCAGATGGAGATATGAAGAATAAAAAAAGTGGAACAGATGGAACTATAAGGAGTATTGCATCGGACGGCAATACTATAATGGTAAGAGCTGACGGCGAAATTTTAATTAGTAAAGATAATGGTAATACATGGTCTAAAAAAGCAAACCCTATAAACCAACCTGTATCACATATAGCTTATAATAATAATGTATGGATAGTCACAGGTAATAATAAAATTGCAAAAAGCATAGATGGCGGTAATACATGGGTAAAAAAGTGGGAAGTTGCAAATAAAGGTTTATACACTGTAGCGGGAAATGAAAACACATGGGTAGCAGTAGGATATAACGGTCTTATTTTAATTAGCAATGATAATGGTGATACATGGATAGACAAAACTAACCAAAACTTCACTGGAAATTTATATTTAGCTCCTGTGTTATCAACTGTTTCTTTTGGTAATAATACATGGATTGTTACAGGAAGTGGTAACACATATGGCTCTCAGATAATTTTAATTAGCAAAGATAATGGTAATACATGGACTCAAAAAAAACTTTTTGCAGGTTTAATCGTTTCCAAAATGACTTATGGTAATGGTACATGGATTGCAGTAGCAAATGGAAACGAACACGAAAATAACAAATTTTTAATTAGTAAAGATAATGGTAATTCATGGATACAAAAAGTACCGCCTATCAAGAAGGTTTTAACAGGTATAGCCTTTGGTAATAATTTATGGATGGCAGTAGGATATAACGGTCTTATTTTAATTAGCAATGATAATGGTGATACATGGACTCAAAAAGCAAGTCCTACAGGGGTTCCCTTAACCGATATATCTTATACAAATCCTGCTTGGATAGCAGGAGGAATATATGGCACGATACTTTCTTCTGTAAACGCAATATCATGGCAATAGCGGAATAAAAAAACATTGCAATATCACATATTCCATTCTATAATTTTTATAATCTAACATTTTTACGGCGGATATATCGACATCCGCCAAAGAAATATAAAATCGCAGGAGGATTTTATGACAAGTATTGCAATCTTAGGCGGGGGAATAGCGACCATACTATTATGGATTATCCTATGCGGTTTAACGGCGGCATTAGCAGAAAAGAAAGGACATAAGGGTATTGGATATCTTCTTTTGTCAATTTTCTTTTCACCTCTTATTGGTCTTCTTGTAGTTGCTGCCATAAGCAATAAAAATCAAAAAGCCTGCCCATATTGTTGGAAACCGATTGACGTGAGAGCAACGGTATGTAGTTATTGCTGCAAAGACTTGCCGAATAATCATATCGCCGCTAAATCAGCCGAAAAAGAGAAGTGGTTATCAGAGCGCATAGTAGAACTCATATCATCCGGCAAGAATGCCACAGACGCAAAAATCCAAGCAGAAGCGGAATATTCAGTAAATAAACATAAATCGCCGGAACCAGAAACAACTAATGAGCAATAGCTCCCGCCCCCCGTTGCATTATCCAGCGGGGGATTTTTTTTATGCCCCCCGTATCGTAAATCCGGCGGCAAGAGAGGCGGCTGGCGGTACACGGCTGTTAGCCGCAGGTGAAGGATGAAGCCGAAAAATAT
>CAUTOZ010000068.1:0-12881 GCA_963539635.1 uncultured Treponema sp. | reverse complement strand
CAGGTGAATGACGGAAGCTGCATGGCGTCCATTCAGTTGACATTTGACCGTTCAAATCCCGACGGCGGCGCGGATATTTCCATGATAGAAGACGCGCTTAAAACCGCGTTGACCGGCGCGTCAGTCCGCGCGGAAGGAAAACTTGTAAAGTCGTTAGGAAGCGGGCAGGCGGTTGAAGTTGTTTTGCAAAAATTGACCGTACTGGGCGAGTGTCCGCAGGAGTCTTATCCGCTCCAGAAAAAAAATATGTCGATGGAATATCTCCGCGAAAACGCGCATCTTCGCGCGCGCACCAATACGTTCGGCGCGGTGTTCCGCATGAGAAGTCAAATGGCGATTGCCATTCACACGTTTTTTCAGGAGCGCGGCTTTGTCTACGTCAATGCGCCTGAAATCACCTGTTCCGATGCCGAAGGCGCGGGCGAAATGTTCCAAGTTACGACGCTTTCGCTTGAAAAAATCGCCGAACTCGGTGTAAAGGCGGGCGCAAAAGGCATGGCACCCGAAAAAGCGGCGTCTTTAGTCGACTACAGCAAGGATTTTTTCGGAAAAAAGGCGAGCCTTACCGTCAGCGGGCAGCTTGAAGCGGAAACGCTTGCCACCGCGCTCAGCCGCGTGTATACGTTCGGTCCCACGTTCCGCGCGGAAAACTCCAACACGCCGCGCCATTTGAGCGAGTTTTGGATGTGCGAACCGGAAATGGCGTTTTTCGACTTAAACGACGATATGGATTTGGAAGAGGAATTCATAAAGTATCTGTTGAATTGGGCGCTCACTAAATGCACCGAAGATATGGATTTCTTTGAAAAACGCATTCAGCCGGGCATTAAGGCGCAGCTTGAACACGTCGTCAATACACCGTTTAAACGCATTTCTTATACAGATGCCATTGCGGAACTTCAAAAACACAATGCAGAATTCGAATTTCCTATTGAATGGGGAAAAGAATTGCAGACCGAACACGAACGCTATCTGACGGAAAAGATTTTTAACAGTCCCGTGATGGTTTACAATTATCCCAAAGATGTCAAAGCCTTTTACATGAAGCAAAATGACGACGGAAAAACCGTCCGTGCAGTCGACGTGCTGGTTCCGGGACTCGGCGAGATCACCGGCGGCAGCGAGCGCGAAGAAAATTACGACAAGCTGCTTGAAGCCTGCCGCGCTCGCGGAATGGATATGACCAACTATCAGTGGTATCTGGATTTACGACGCTTCGGCACGGTGCCGCATTCAGGATTCGGATTGGGGTTTGCGCGTCTTTTGCGCTATATAACCGGTATGGCGAACATCCGCGACGTCATTCCGTACCCGCGCGCGCCGCGCCTTGCCGATTTTTAAGTCGCCCCGCGCTTGATGACCGACAAAAAGAAATACGCCCTGCTTGAATTCCTGCAGGGCGCATACATTACGTCGTCTCTCTATGTAAAAAATAATCTCGACGCCTGCGCCTCCGCGTGTTCGTTCGGTTTTATATTTTCGTTCATGCCGATAATCCTGCTCATTCTCACGATTTTTATAAATATCCTGCACGTGTCTTCTTTTGCCGTGCAGACAATTATAAGCCTTGCAGAAGATTTAGGCGCAGGATTCGATGTCATGAAGTTTATCGACACGCTTTCCGACGGGGCGACCCTTTCTTTTGTCAATATCGTGCTGGGATTTTTTATTGTGTGGATGGCGCGGAAACTTTTTTTATCAATCGTGCAGGGATTGGCGCAGATTTTTAAGCCTGTTGCACGTCCGCGCCCTATAATAAAGCAGTTTTTGACATTTGCAGGCGTGTTGATAGCCGTCATCGTCGCTGCCGTTATGTTTTTTGCCGCTTTTACAACTCGGCAAATTTTTTCTCTTCCCTTATTCACGTATATTTCAGAAAATATCGGCTTGCCCGTTCTGTTCAGCAGACTTTCAAATCGACTGACCAACACGGCACTTTACGTTATGCTTTTTATTTTGACAGTAATTGCATATAAATTTGCAACCGGCTCCCGACCGCCGTTTAAACTTTGTATCGTTTTTTCGGGACTTTGCACAATTTCATTTTATGTTTTTATCGCCGTCATTTCGTTTTTCTTAAACCGTGCAAATTACAACACGATTTACGGCGTTTTAAGCAATCTTGTCGTCTTGCTTTTTGAAGTTTATATATTTTTTACGCTGTTTTTATTTTTTGCACAAGGAATTTACACCGTCCAGTATTTTCCGTCTCTTCTTTTGACGGAATTGTATCTTTTGCCGCGCCGCGACAGCCCTCGAATCGATCATTCACTGCGCCGACTGCTTTTTATTTTGCCTTCCGCTCTTATGACCGAAGAAAATACGCTGCGCCTCAATGAAGGAGAAACCGTTTACGGCGCAGGCAGCATTGCCGACAGTGTTTATTACGTAGTTTCAGGTTCGGTTAAGGAAGTGCGCGGCATGACGCAAAGCTACCGCGACAAAGGAATGTTTTTCGGCGAGCCGGAAGTTCTCCTGAACATGGAGCGTCAAGGAAACGCTGCCGCCGAAAGTCCGTGCATTCTTTTACGCATACCGAGCGAAGACTTTTCCGCGCTTATTAAAAAAGACGCAAAAGCCTCTGTAAAAGTAATGTCAAAACTTGCGGAATTTAAAGCGTAGGGAATGAAAAGGAGAAGTTCCGACGGGAAAAATTAATTTTGAAAGACGGAATGTATTTACCGGCGGCTTCAAATTTTACAAATGCGAAACTCGCACAAAAATGTTATGCAGAGCAGCCTAAAAATGCGGTTACTGCCAAACGGCTTTCTGCAAATTGTATGGCAGTTTTCTGCGGAAAACTTCCTGCAGGCACGTATCCCATTTTAAGTCCTTCAAACTTCGCCCGTCAGCCTGCCTAATGATATTATGTCTTTCAAGCGCCTTTTTTCCGTCTACACTGTCTGTTTTCAAATATGATTACCGCCGCTTTTTGCCGCTCATCTCCCAAAACAAAAACGCCGCGTGCTGCAATCAAAAAACTTATTTCTGACTGCAAAACGCGGCATTCAAACCGGATAAAAACTATTCTTTCATTCGGATTGCAAGCATTTTTCCGTCGCAAAACTGTGTCTCTCCGATACGGACGCCGAGTTCGACCGTAATTTTCCGCCCGTCGATGTTGGCGCACTTTGCAAAAAGCTCAAGTTCTTGACCCATCGGTGTCGGTTTCCGAAAGTTGACGGTCAAAGACCCTGTTACGCAGCGTTGTAACGGCTCGACGCCGAGCGTAAACCCCTGCGCCGTATGCGAAAACGCTGCCGCCGAAGCCGTCCCGTGGCAATCGAGAATGGCTGCAATCAGTCCGCCGTACAAGTTTTCGGGAACACCGCCGGTATATTCGGGACGGGGCGTATAGTGAGCAATAACTTCGTCTCCGCGCATAAAACTTTTAATGTGCCAGCCCAGCCCGTTATCTGCGCCGCAGCCAAAACAATGCCGATACTTTTCGCCGTACAAGTCCTGAATGGCGATTTCTTCCTGTGTTGTTTCCATTTTTTACTCCGCAATTTGAATAAAATTTCCGCGTCCAACCTCCAGCCGAACGTAAGACGGTCTTTCGACCGCAGACATAATTATACCCCCGCTTATTTCGCCCCGCAATTAAAAAAATGTTTTAATCGAGAGCCGACATAAAAATGCGCGCAAATAATAGAGCGCAGTTTTCCCTGCCCGCGTTTTGCGAAGCGGTAAACAGTATTTGCGGCGGCGGCATACGTTTTATCTCGTTTAAGGCAGGTTTTCAGAGGAAATGCCGTACGGTCGTAAACTCTATTTTGGAAAACGGAACTTGAAAGATCTAACATTGTTACCGCCTGCACGAGATTTTGCGTATGCAAAACGCACGGAAAATGAGTTTAGTATGCAGAATAACAAATTATGTGCAAAGTCAGAAAACATCTAAAATTGCAATTACAGCAATCGGAAATAGTACTATCATTTCAAGGTCGGAAAGGGGAAGACAAACTCGATTATGACGAATAGAAAATCAGTCGCAATGTGATGAACCGGTAAAGCCGGCTGTCAAAATGGACGACGGCTCATTCACGATACATATTCATTTTCAAAAGACGCGGCGCAGCCTGCGCATGGAGTACAGTCAGCGCCGTTCTGTCGTCAAAAGAGCGCATTCAACGCAGTATTAAAATCGCAGCGGAATAAAACGAGAGAAAGCAAGAAAGAAGTCAACATGAAAATAATAAACACTGTGATGGAGAGTGCAGACATTGTCATCGGTTCGTTCGTCTTGACGCAATGGGGCTTACGCATATCGCGATGACGGCTGTGCTTATGTCGGCGTGTTTTTTCGATGTGTCAACTTGGATATATATCATCTTCGGAGGAAGGCAGACGATAACCGCAGGGGCGTCAGGCAGTTAGTAAAAATTCTCAAAGAGACAACGGCGCCTGCTGTAAATTTGCATTGAGAAAAATATAAATATCACAGCAAACTCTGTAACCGGTTTTTCTTTGGCAAAGCGAAATTGGAATGCAGCATACGGTTTCAAATACCATTTGTGCAGCCCGCATTTTGACGCAACTGCATTATTCACGCGAAAACAAGATTGCCGTCAGCCGACCGTCATGTCCCGCTGAAACGCTTTCCCATGCCGGAATGCCTCCCGCGTACACTTTCCCGCACGCAGAACCACCACCGCTGTCCGCAAGCACAGTTTCCAAACGCCGCCGAAACTACGGGCGCGGAGAAGTATCATTCACAGTAAAACAGAACTTTCATCCATCACACTTTTCCTGCCTCCATGAAGACACCGCACTCTGTCCTCAGCCTGCACCGCTTGCAGCAAACGCCAGTTCCCCCCTGCGTACGGCTTTTTCGCAGGCGTACTGGAGTACCGCTAGTATTTTACCCCCGCTTGCCCCCGAAATTTAAAATATGATAGGATACCTTTCGAGGTTTACTATGAACAAAACGCTGAAAAAACGCATAATCACGCTTGCGCTCATCGCAGGGGCTGCCGTCATTTTTATTTCGATGGGACCGTTTTACGTTATTGATGAAGGGTATCAAACCGTCGTTACCCGTTTCGGCGGTATTGTCGCGTCGCACACAAAGGCGGGGCTGTATTTTAAAATCCCATTTATTGACCAAATTACGGCGTATCCCAAACTCATCCTGTCGCTTGACGGTGATGCGCAGCGTATTCCGACAAAAGAAAATCAATTTATCATCGTCGATACGACCAGCCGCTGGCATATCGTAGACCCCGCAAAATTCTACCAAAGTTTTAAGACGCTCGACAGCGCCTACGGAAAACTCAGCGACATCATCGATTCATCGACGCGGACAGTAATCACGCAAAACCGATTGAGCGAAATCGTCCGCAGTTCCAATATTATCAACGAGCGAACGCAAAGCGCAGTCGACGACAAGGACGAAGAAACAAAAGAAATCGAATCGCTTGTCAACGTAAGCACTGTAAACGAGTCAGTTGTAAGCGGGCGCAGCGAATTGTGCCGCCGCATGACTGAGGAGTCAAACAAACTTGGCAGCGAATACGGCGTACAAATCATCGACATTGTTCCGCGTCAAATTAAATATTCCGACGAACTTACGCAGTCAGTCTACAGCCGCATGATAAAAGAGCGCAATCAAGTGGCGCAGGCGTACCGCTCGCTCGGAGAAGGTAAAAAAGCGGAATGGCTTGGCAAACTTGAAAACGAAAAGCGTACAATCCAGTCGGAAGCCTATCGCAAAGCGCAAGAGACGAAGGGAAAGGCGGACGCGGAAGCCGCGCGGATTTACGCCGACTCATACGGCAAGGACGCGGAATTTTACAATTTTTGGAAAAGCATGGACTCGTACAAAACGACGCTCAAGGACTACGAGGCAACGTACAGCACAAAAATGGACTATTTTAAGTATCTGTATTCATCTGACGGCCGCCGCTGATGTCTGCAATTTTTTATGAAAAGGCAGGCGCTGTTTTTTTAGATACGGGACTAGACGAAGCCGCATTCGCAAAGACAAAATTTTCCCGGCATGGAGACAAAGCGGGGTTTATCGTCGGTAAAGACGACAGCGGCGCATATTCCGTTTTTGCCGAATGGAAATTTAACACCGTTCAGACGATTGACGGCGCGGTCTTTTTTTGCGGCACGGCGGACGGCGCCAAACCGCTTACGGAATTTATCCATGATAAAAAAATTCTCTACGCCGTCTGCCAAGCGTATACGTACGCACTCAAACAAGGAATTGCGCTTCCGTGTTCCGCACCGCAGGGCATTCTTTTAACGGACGGAAAATTGCTTTTTGCGCCGGAAGATGCGTTTGACCGCTCCGCCGCCAATCATGGACAAGATTTCTATACTCGCGAACAAGGAGCGTGGCGAGATTCCGCTTTGCGCGGAGCGGCGGCGCTTCGCTTTACGCGCGCGGTGTGGGCATATTACGCGGTTTCCGGCACACTGCCGTATCCGCCGGCGAAAGACGCGGAAAAAATCGTTTCTCTTGCATACAAAAACTTTCTTCCGCTTGAATACTGCACGCTTGGCGTGAGTCCGGTACTGGCAAAAGCCGTCAACGCCGCGCTCAGGGGTTCGCATTCAGTCCCTCCTTTTCCGCTTGAGGACTTACAAACGCCGCTTTTTCCACCGGAAG
The DNA here is from genome assembly GCA_963539635.1 of uncultured Treponema sp. Classification (GTDB taxonomy): domain Bacteria; phylum Spirochaetota; class Spirochaetia; order Treponematales; family Treponemataceae; genus Treponema_D. The sequence goes on along the minus strand of CAUTOZ010000068.1, from coordinate 6,262 downwards.
ATGAGATTGTAGAAAGCGCGGCAGAACGGCTGCAAGCAAACAAGGAATTACAGCGCGCCGCAGAAAAATATCGAATGCGGGAGGTGCGGAAAATCAAACGAATGCGCCTGTTCAACCGCACTTTTGCGGCTGCGGCAGCGATTGCGCTTACAGCAGCGTTTATGACCGTTTTTTTTGCAGGAATAGTTTTTGAGCGCGGAAAAAAGCCCTGCGTCATTGGACTTACGTCTTCTCAAACCGTCGAAGTTTTTTACAAGGGCATTCATACAATGGACACGGATTTGATTCTTGCCGCCGCAAAACATTGTCCTGAAGCCCAGCGGTATATATCGCTCATTCCGCAGATATATGCGCTCTCTCAAATGCGCGGCGCGTATAATTTTCAGGCGGGCATCTCGACGCCGGAAAACTGGTTTTTCTTTGAGCCGGACTCAAGCCGCGCCTATTCGCGCACCGTGTACGGGATAACTGGTTTTGAGCTGGATGGAATGCCGTCAACGCTGAATGTCTCTGTTCCAAGCCGCGCACACCATCCGCCGCGTCTCCGCTTTGAAGACGGCGAGCGTATTAAAAACGGAGCAGAAAAACTGCATTCGGCGCGATTTTACCTTGTTCACACGGTGGACGACACGCTCCAGATTGAAACGCGCGCAGCAGAACTGACGCTCGTTATGGAAAACGACCGCTGGCAAATAAAAACGCTCCGTCAGTCAAGTAAAACGGACATGGTAAATCCCGCTGTCATTTCTAGCGCCTTTAAACACGCACTCGAAACATGCGAAGGAAATGTAATGCAAGCGGCGGATACACTGCGCACAGAATACCCGTGGCTTCCAAGCCGTCTCTCTTTAATAGAAGAAAAAGCGCACCTGGATGCGGTCGGATATTAAGGTGCGGGAGGCAATCAAACGCGTTGCAACAATGTTTTTAGTAAATGATTGCGTTGCATGTTTATAACAAAATAAAAAACCCGTCTTTTATGACGGGTTAAAAAAGAAATTTTTTACATAATTAATCTTCCCAAAACTGTTTACAAAACGCAACTGTCTCGGGTCCATTTAGTTTAACGGTATTACGCCAAATTGTATTAGGAGTAGATATTACAATACTATTATAATCTTTAAAAGATAAATACATATCCCAACCTTTCAGATTTTTGAAGTCATCCTTAAACGGCGGAAATTCTTGTTTATAAGAATCACACGTTTTTTGATTTCTTCATTATTCTTTGGCTGCCGTATCATCAATTGAGTACTTGGATTTAATCAAATTAATGATCCGATCTGTTTCAAATGCCTCCTTTAGTTTTTTTTCTAAAGATAAGCCGACAAGTGTCGATAATTTAAACATATGAAGAGACACACTATTATATTTTAAATCAGCCTCACCAGGTCGCAAATCATCAACCGGAGGATAAATACCACCCAGTGGATAATATGGACTTTTGTTATATCCTACATCATAACGGCCAACAACAAAAGAATATATATCACTTTCATCATCTTTATTAATAAAAGTAATATCCCAATCAATACCCATAACACTAAGAGAAGTAGTATTTGCAAAATATACCTCCGGCTCTTTAATCGAACCATTGGCATACTCCACCGTTTTGAATGCATAATTGCAAGGAGACCCACTCCTATTAATAAGTAGCATACCTCTTATATTAACATGATCATCCAAACCGGGGACCCCCCTGCGCGTAAGTTAGTCCAAGGATAGATGTGTTTTGTAAAAAACACGGATGAATAGCGATCAGTATATGGTAAATTAAAATTACTCCATCTGAATTCCAGAAAATCCCGAATGGATGTAAATTCATAAGTTGTAGATTCCTTGAATCTTGGTAAACCAAGAGAATCAGGGGAATTCCAACCATCTGCCATATCTGCATCTGTCCAGCCATAAGCTTCATGACGTAATAAATTTGAACCTTTATAGATCAGTTCTCTGGTCTAAAGATATGTTTTTTTGTGTCCATTCTTTAAAGCAGGATCGCTGTAATGCACTACTCTATAAAAAAGTATCATCTTGCTATCCGGGGTATCCTCCATACGCGCAAGGCCAAGTGGCCGTAAATGCTTCTCAATCTCTTCACTCGACTGAGTTTCGGGATTGATATATGGAAGTTTGGCCTTGGTAAGCTTTGCGGCATCAACGACGCCATTATATGCCTCGTCCAATAATTGCTCCAATGTTTTTATAGGAGCTGAGCCCCCATGATCCTCCCCGGAAGTTCCGGGATTTGATCCAGAGGCCCCTTTACCTTTTCCGTCCGAATCACCATTATACGTGCACGACGCAATGGTTAAAACAAACGCCATCAACAAAAACAAAACCAATGTAAAAAATTTCTTCTTTACAATAAATGCGCTCTGTTTCATACAGAATCTCCTTAAAAAAATATTTTTCAACGCATAGCGTTGTTGAAAACAAGAGTAAAGAAAAAATGGAAAAGAAATATATTAGATAAAAGTACGGGGGGGGGGGGGGGGATAATTTAAAACAACGTATATTCCATATCATAATGGTGCAAACATAACATGAACAAAAAAGTCTGTCAAACGGTCAATTCGGCAGGCTCAGTAAAGGCGATGGCAGAAGGCGGAGGAGCGGCTGGATGCTGTCGGGTATTAGCGAACGGAGAAACGGAATTAGAGCGGTATGTAGAAAAATATGCGCATGACTATAGAAACTTCAACATCACGGCTGATATTTTTTTAGTCCGCGTACCGCCGCAAAGCCCTGCGGCAGCACACAGCAGCCATAATCGTCGTACCTGCATGACTTCCTCATACGCAAAGTCTCAAGTCAAACAGAAGAGCGCTTATCAACAATCCTGTAAAACCGTCTGTCCGCAGAAAGCAGGGCAGGCGGCTTTTTTATGACGGAACTACTCGCCGAATCCGACGTTCAGCACAACTTTTCCCGCTGGCTTCGGCGCGGCAGGATTTTTTATGCCGACGACAGTGTTTACAATCTGTGTTTCCCATTCGCCGCCCATGACAAGGGCTTCTTTATCTGATGCCGTCGCCATGCTGTTTTTGAGTGCAGACTGCGCTTTTGCTCCAAGCGGAACGGGCTTTGAAGGGGCAATCGACGCAAAATTGGAAAAATCAGTCGTCTGTCCCGCCGTAACAAGGAATCCTCCCGTCGGAGACATCTGTCGGGGCGGTAAGAGCCGTTGTCGCTCCCTCTGCGGGTAAAGCGTTTTCCGCCTTTTTGACCTGCGCTTTTGTCGCGCCTTTTTTTCCGTCAGCAGGACTTTCTATGCCGAGTACGGCAGGCTCAAATCCTGCCGCCGAACGAACGCTTATGCCGCCGTCGTAACACGTAACGGCGCCGCGCCCGTCGAATGTAAACTCCGTTCCGCGCACAGACGCAACCGCAACGGAATTGCGCACCGTGTAGTTGACGCGCTTATTTTGCGCGCGGCTTACCGAAGAGCGCACATCGCCGGTGTTTAAATAGACAGCAACAGTGTCTTTTTCCGACGAGGCGGCAAGTTTTTCAAGGGTAATGCGCGTCAATGGTCCGAGTTTCATAACGGAGTCCCGGTACTTAATCACCGCTTCCGATTTAAATCCTGTCGAAACGACTTCGCCTTCTGAAAGCGCCGCATCTTTTTGCAGCGGAACCCATGCGCCGCCGCGTTCGACTTCCGTCTTTCCCGTTACGGACAGCACGACTGCATTATCCGCAAAAACGCACACGGCAAGCGCTAAAAAGACAAATCCTGCCGCTCCTTTTTTCCATCTCATTTTCATACGAACCTCCTTAAAATCATCTTTTAGAATACAAAAGCCGCATTGACGGAAACGGTTGTTTTATCGTCAACACTCGCTTTCCCGAAAAATTGCTCAAATGAGATGCCCGCTTGAACATCGTCAAATATATTCCAGCGGCAGCCCGCCTGATATTGAAAACCTTTATAGTCCGCTTTCTGTTCGGGAATGTTCAGCACAGCAGAGAGAGCGGCAAACGCAATCGCCTTATTGAACAACGAAAGCGCCGCGCCCGCCTCGAATTTCAAAACGGACGAATACAGAATGTCGGTGTTCGACAAATCAGCCGACTGCGACGTAAAGCCCGTAAATGGAGAAAGAGCGCCGTTTTTGCCGGAGGCATACAGCGCGCTCGTATATATAGAAAGGAAATGCAGCGGATAGTAGAGAAAACGCAATTTTGAAAGATTGGAAATCGTTTCAAAATTCGTCGTGCCCATCGTCAAAGAAAGATTATAGGAAAGATTGTTAAGCAGATTGCCGTCAAGTCCTGCACTCAAATAAAACCGGTTGAACGAATAACCATTTAAATCTACAAAACCCCAGCCCTGCACTGTCAACCGTTGATTGGCAAAGACATTCGGCAGCATAAACACCGCGCCGGCAGGAATATAGTGCGCCGAAAGCGTGTAAACGCTGTCGTTCTCATCCTTTTGCGTGTGATTGGGAGCATTGATTATCGTTGTGTTTTTTGCATTCAAAAGTCCTGTATAGCCTGCATACGCTGAAATAGAAAAGGTATCGTCTTCATATGCTGCCGCAATGCCGTCGGATGTTTGGGAAAAAACTGCGAATGTTGCATCCGCAATAAAATAACGTCCGATATTGATTGAAAGCCCCTTTTTGCCGAACGTCCGATTTATCGAAAATTTCAACAGGCTGAGGTCTACAATATGTGTTACGGGCTTTTTGACTCCTTCAGTTTTATCGTATTTGAAGTTATACAAGGCTTCAGCGGCAAAATAATCGTTGTTTTTGCTGCCCAGCGGAACGGTCAGCCACAAGATTGCGGTATTCGTCTGCCGGACTTTCAGCGATGAGGGCGAATTATCGGAAAACGCAGTATCATCGGAAATCTTTCCGCCCCAGTCGAGCGCATACAGGACGCCGGACGCCATAAACGCCGCAACAACGATTTTAAAAATCTTTTTCATTTTTTCACCGCTCCCGAATCGTCATCGTTTGCGGAGGAGGCAACATATTTTTCATTTCCCGCCGTAAAAATGTTGAGAATATCTACGCCGGACGGAAACGCCTGCGGGTCTGCATGAGCGGGGACAATACCGTCTTTTTGGAATTTTTTAAATGCGTACCGCTTGCTTCCTTTTGTGAGCGTAAACAAAAGGTGTCCTTTGACATTCCATATTTTTGAAAAAAGCCGCGATGCATCCGCATAATCTGCCGCACTCTCTGACTCCGTTTTTTCCGAAACCTCCGCGCGGCTTTTAAGCGCATTTACCGCCTCTTCTGCCGAAGCATTTTCGTCAATCAATCCCCGATAGACAGCAGTCAAATAGCAGACTTGTCCAAACGTTGCCTTTGGCGTCTGCAAAAGGTTCGTAACAAAATCGGCAGACTGCGCATACGCAAGTCCGCATACAAGCAAAGCCGCACAAAATAAAAATCTCTCTTTCATGTATCGTCCGAATTATTTTGATGTAGTTAGGAAGCGCACGAAAAGTTTACGCAAATTATAGTTGATATGATTTTTGCTGTCTACACGGGAAGAAAACGATGCAGCGGGGATGAACGGCGCTTCTGCCCGCGGAAATGCCGCTGCCATTCTGACAAGAAAAATTATTTTCAGAAGGCCAGCGCTGCCTCGGCATCGGAAAACCGATTTTCATTGTGAACAAGGCATCTCTGCATTGAGCTTTCCAGTTGCCTTCTGTGTCCGTGTTAGAGAGTATCAGAGTCCCGCCTGAATAAATGCCGTCATCAAAGACATCCGCTGTCTTGCCGCTTTTTAAAATGATGCTTTTAAGCACAAGCGTTTTGCCGCGCTGAATATACGGTGCAGAATTGTGAATCTATTTGACTTTACAGTTAAGCGCCGTTGACTCAGTCTCTGTTTCAACAGAGAGGTTATTGGTTATTTTGAGATCGCCTTAGCAAGCCGTATCTCAAAAGCCGAGCAGATCGTCGCTTTAATTTCTCCGCCGATTTTAAGCAGAAAGTCTTCAGAATCGTCTTTAACCGCGTTAGCAGCTCTTGCCATATCCTTACGCTTCCTGTTGAACCGAATATTTTCGACCAGTAAAATTTTACGGTAACGGTCGTATCTGCGGTTGCTGCGGCAGTCACTGCGTCTTCTTCCTGTGTGCCAGCCTCCTCCCTCAAGCAGGCGGAAACTCCGTTGCATTTTCTAAACATAGTTTTTACCGCCCGCCGCTTTCATTGACAGAAAACTTCTTTCTACTATAAAATTGCTCAACTTTGAGTTTCTAAGGACATTTAATTGTACAGTTTTATCA
>CAUTOZ010000067.1:0-13175 GCA_963539635.1 uncultured Treponema sp. | reverse complement strand
ATTTTGTTTCTACAGGACAAAGCGCGCACAATCCTTCGTTTACGTCTGTTCCCGTTGGAAAAATTGTCAATATTTTAGAAGACTTATACTTTGTTACAAAAGGACTTTCGCTTACTTCGGCGTCAGTCAACATTTTGACGGCGCTTGCACAACTGCGGGGAAACCTTGCGGCAGAGAAATACACAGAAAGCGTCATCACCGACAGCCTTAAAAATATCTCCTATGTTGTCAATCATATTCTTACCGCAGAAAAAATCCGTATGCTCATCTGCTATGCGAAAGTCAATATCAATTACATACCTAAGTCGGCAGATTATAAGGGAGCGGCGACACTGACGTTTTCTGAAATGCTGCAGGGTAAGTTTAAGTCGGAAGGGCAGCGCATAAAAACCGAAATGAAAGACAATAAAATTTCGCACGAAATTTCCGGCCTGTTCGGTGCACAGGCGCTTTTAACGCTCGAAGGCTATAACGACCAAGTAAACGCCCGTCTTATTCAAAACTCTGCGCCGGCGTTCGCATGGGTGCTGCCCATGCGCATTCTTAAAACATTTGTGCAGGCGTACCTCAACGGACAGGTGCGTTCTCTGCTCAACGATATTATTGTCGAAGGATTTTTTAACAATCCGTCGTATAAAAGCGATTTTTCCGAAGATGTGTTCGCTGTTATGGAAAGCGAAGACCATATCCGCGCTTTTGAAGGAAAGTTTTTGCCCGGTAAACCGTACGCTGTTTCCAATATTGAAGGTTATTTAAAAGACATTCATAAAGAACCGAGTTTTATGAAACAACTTGAGCAGTTCGTCAACGGAATCAATACGGAAGCCGGAAAGATAATTACGCGGGAAGTAAACGCAATCAATCAAGTTTCAAAGCATGTTGCGGGCATTCTTCAGGATTCAAAAAAATCGACGAGCGAAAACATTGAAAACTTAAAAGTCCTCATGATGTCTCCGCGGAATAAAGACAACACGTATCAACTTGAGTCGCAGTATCCGAGCTGGCAGATATTTTTCGATATTATGCGCAATTACGCTATAATCCAGTCATAATCCCAAACGGGGACCGGTATGTCAAAAGCGAACGTAAAACTGCAGGAATTGACTGCGAATTATGAAAAGCGAATCTATGATTTGGAACAGATGCTTGATATTGCGCGGTCATTTTATTCGACGCTTGACGCAAAAAAACTGCGGGAGTCGATTATTTTTTCGTGCATGGCGCAAATGCACGTCATCGATGCCGGAATGTTCGTTTTGGATACGCTAACCTCCGATTTTTTTGCGCTTGAGACCAGTCAGATAATCCTTGAAGCAGGCGCTTGTTCAAAATATACGATTGCATTCACCGACCCTATCGTAAAAATTCTTACCGATGAAAAAAAGCCCGTTACGCTTGAGTATATAGAAGAATTTTGTCCGGAAGATTCGGAAACGGTTGAATTGCTGCGAACGCTGCACGCTTCCCTTATTATTCCCCTCATTTTGAAAAATCATATCAACGGTATTCTTTTTTTGGGGGAGCGGCTTGTTTTCGATTCGGATTCTGATGCTGACTACACCGATTATGAAAAAACACAAATTTTGACCATCGCTTCTCTTGCTGCAGTCGCAATAAATAATTCCATTCTCCTTGAGCGCTCTTCAACCGACATGATGACAAAGCTCAAACTGCGTTTTTTCTTTTTTAACGCGCTCGGCGAAAAACTTGACGCGGCGCGGGCTCAAAAAAATCCGCTTGCCATTCTCATGCTCGATATAGATTTTTTTAAACGGTTTAACGATACTTACGGGCATGACTGCGGCGATTTTGTCTTAAAACAGGTCGCTTTTCTTATTAAGTCGAACCTCCGCGAAACCGATCTTGCCTGCCGGTACGGCGGCGAGGAATTTACGGTCATGCTCGATAAAACAAAAAAAGACGACGCGCTTGCCATTGCCGAACGCATCAGGCTTGCGGTGGAGCAATGCGATTTTGTATTCAACGATCGGACGATGAAGGTTACGGTTTCATGCGGGATTTCCGTTTTCGATTACAAAAAAAATCCGATAAGCATTCCGCAGCAACTGGTAAAGCAGGCAGACCAAGGACTGTATATGTCTAAGCACAACGGCAGGAACCGCGTAACCTACGCGCCGCCGTCGCTTTTGTCGGATTTTGACTGCGTTGAATGAATGAGCCAAATTCGACATTTGATTTACCGCAATTTTTCAGGCGGGAACGACGCTAGAAACTGGACGGTGCAAGGGATTTTGCGTTTTTCAGGCGGAACTGGACTGCGCGGTATTTGGGGGTAAAGTCCTACAAGGGGACTGTAAATGAGAGCATTCGGCTAAAAATGTTTTTTTCGCATGCAGCAGGGCTTTTTAACTCAAGAGTCCTGTTTGATACTGTACTGCCGGACAGGTTTAATCTGCGGAGAACACGGGACGTGCTATGACAAAACGAATATTTTTTTTACCGTTTTTGATTCTCTTTGTGTTGGGCGTGGACGTGTCTGCACAAGAAGCGAATTTTTCCGAAAAAATACGGATTGCGCTCTGGGCGGAACTTGACGCATATCCAGCATCAAAAGAGGCTTTCGATGCTGTCGGAAAAGATGCAAGTCCTTTTGCGTATCCGGTCAGCCGATTAAAAATGACGGCGCCGTTTTTAATCGACGGCATGGTTTACGGCTGGAGTTTTTCATTCACGCCTTCCGATAAACTCCGGAATGTAGAAGAACGCTTAGAAATTACGGAAATAGGAAACGTCAGCGGTCAAAACGGAAGCAGTATTGTTTATTCCAAACCGTGGATTGCGGATAACAAAGTGAATGTCTGGGTCGAGTTTGAAAGGACTCCTGCGATGATTTTTACCTGTCGAATGTGGAACACAATTTCGGCAAAAAAAGCGCAGGGACGGGGCAGCGGAAAAATCTCCGACGGCTTTGAAGGCATTACGAATGCGGCAAAGGATGCGCTGAAAGACGCGCTGAGGGCGCATTATCGTCCCATTTTAAAAAATAAGCCGAAAGAAATCCGCGGGCGCGTTCTTATCCGGCGCGCTCCGCTGCTTGGAATCAACGCAGGGCACTACACCCTTGACCTTGATTTTTTTTTAGAAACCGATAAAATAACGCCATATACACAGTTTTAACCATAAAACTATCAGGAGGACTTTATGAAAAAATTAGCGGTTGCTTTTTTTTCGTTGTTTTTTGTAATCGGGGGTGTTTTTGCACAGACGGAAGCATCGGAAATGCCGGAAGATACTGCCAATAAGCCGGATCTTTCCACAAAAATCATCGTTCCGGAAAACCAGCATATAACCGATAAGACTGCAAAAGTCAGAATCGAATATACGCCGTTGTCCGATGAGGCACGAATCTACTATACCTGTATGTATGTAACCTACCAGAAGGGCGAAGCAATGAATACCGTACTTGCCTGTCTGCAGGATTTTACAAAAGAAAATAAATACTACCACTACAAATATTTGGAACGCGACAGAGAGCGCTACTTTAAAGATGAACGCGGTATTAGTTGGGCGGAATATAGTTCTCACCTAAAATTCGACCGTTAGAGTACCGAATTACAACCAACGATGGATATTACAAATATTATAAAAAATCTGCACCCTTTAGAAATAAGGGTGCTGTTAAGTTTTTCCGGCGAAGATGACCTTTCGTCGGAAAAACTTATTAACGCCCTGAATTATAAAGAAGGTCATGCAAATCAAGCGTTTTCATGGCTCGGCGGGAAAGGTCTTGTAAAAGAGACGAATAGGAGCTCCCGCACGTATTATGAGATTACCGAGACAGGAAAATCGCTTGCAAAAGATGGAACCGTTGAAATCCGTCTCATCGAATTGCTGAAAAAAAACGGCGCAATGACCTTGCCCGAAGCCGCCGCCGCGCTTATTGTCGAAGACAAAGATATCGGCAGCGCATTTGGGCAGCTTTCCCGTGAGGGCGTTTTAAAAATGAACGCCGAAAAAAAAGCGGAGTATAATCCGTCCGCAAAAATCCCTGAACATATCGAAATTGCTTTCTCTCTCATAAAAAAGGCAGCCGTAAAGTCAGACGGGCTTCTGGATAAAGACGCTCTTAACGAACAGGAGCAGAGCGTTATAGCGGGGCTTGCCAAAAAACGCGGGGCTGCGGGTAGTCCCTTTAAGATTATCGAGCGCGAAAGCGTTACCTTCCGACTTTCAGGCGAGTACCTGGCTATTCAGGACGCCTTACGGAAGTCGGGTATCACGGGGAATGAAATCGGCGAAATCACTCCGAAAATGCTTGAAACCGGCGAATGGAAAAGCGGCGTTTTCCGCAGTTACAACATTTCCGTTCCGCCTGCGCGCATTATTCCCGGCAGAATAAATCCGTACGTTCAATTTTTGGAGTCCGTAAAAGACAAACTTTGTTCTCTCGGTTTTCAAGAATTCGACGGGCCGCTGGTCGAAACGGAGTTTTGGAACGGAGATGCGCTTTTTATGCCGCAGTTTCACGCGGCGCGGGATATTCACGATGTGTACCGCTTAAAAAATCCCACTCATGCAAAAAAAATCGAAGAGCCGTATCTTTCTCATGTTGCTGCCGTCCACGAAAATGGAGGAAATGCCGACAGCCGCGGCTGGAACTATCATTTTGATACGGAGTTTACAAAACGGCTCATTCTTCGCAGTCAAGGGACGGTTTTATCCGCGCACCGCCTGCATGATGCTGAAATCCCCGGAAAATATTTTGGCATTGCGCGCTGCTTCCGCTACGATAAGGTGGATGCGACGCATTTAAGCGATTTTTACCAGACGGAAGGCATTGTTCTCGGCGAGGACGTCAATCTCCGCACCTTGCTCGGTTTTTTGGAAATGTTTGCAACGGAAATTGCAGGAGCGACGGACGTGAAGTACGTTCCGGGCTACTTTCCGTTTACGGAGCCGTCGATTGAAGTACATATTAAGCACCCCGTGTTAGGATGGTTTGAACTCGGCGGGTCGGGTATTTTCCGCCGCGAAGTTACAAAGGCAATGGGGGTTGACGTCCCCGTTCTTGCGTGGGGAATCGGTATTGACCGTATGGCGCTGATGGCGCTCGGTTTAAACGACTTACGCGAACTGTTTTCAGAAGACATCGAGCGCGTCCGCCTTAGAAAGGCGCGGTTTTAGGAAATCATTGAAAACGGCGGACAGGAAAAAGATGCCCTGACAGACTTAACGAAATAGACCTGTTCGGAAACTTCTGCTTCGGAACAGGTCTATTTTCTCTCGACTGCTAGTTTGCCGTGCAGCACACTGATGAAGCACTATTTGGCTTACGGGCTTCTCATCACTCATAAAGAAGAACATTCTAGCGTCCTTTCGGTGTCCGTTACGAACATCGTAGATACGACGGAACGAGAACGTCGCAGCGGACTGTACGAGCAGTTCATACAAGACAGAATGCAAGTCTCGGTATGCAGCGGTGTGCGGGCGCAAGAAAAAAACGTTTTTGGACACTTTTGCACAACCGCCGTTTCCAGTTCTACCGTCTTTTTCTTATCTTTTATTCTGAGAGCAATCCTCTTATCAGCATTTCCATTTTTTCAGCTCCTCCGAGGCAGACTGCCGAAATAAACGAGCGGGCAATCAGCGCTTTATCGGCTCCCAAAAAGAGCGCGGTTTGAATGTCGCGCCGGGTGCGGATGCCGCCGTCAACCCACACTTCTTTACAGCATGAGTGCAGCGTTTGAGCGTTGCTGCGTAAAAATTCTGCCGTACTGCCGATTCTCGTATCAATTCGTCCTCCGTGATTCGAGACGACTGCAATGTCGGGTTTGACTTCGCGACACAATTCCAAGTCCGCGTCGGTAAAAATCCCTTTGAGCATGAGCGGCAGCCCCGATGCCGCACGGAACTTTTCTATTTGCTCAGGCGTTTTCCATTCCAGTTTGACTTGATTACGCATCGTTACGATGTTGTATGCGTCGATATCCATACCGATTGCAGCAGCGTCGTTTTTCACCAGTGCGATTCGCCGCAGCAATTCCGAATCCCGATACGGTTTTAAGAAAAAATATGCTTTTTCGCCCAGTTGCTGCACCGCTTGAATCCCAAGCAAGAGTTTTTCATCGGGCGCGCCGTCGCCGACGCAAATATTGATTCCAGTATTTTTTGCCGCTGTAAAATACGGAAGATAAAAATCGCTTTCGTTGGGGAACCCTATGTTTTGCACCGCTCCGGTAACAGGCGCAATGCCGATGTGTTTGGGCAGCACTTTTATCCCGTCAATATTGTACGCTCTGCCGGCTAAAAACTCCGCGTTGTAGAATTTGAGCCAGTCGGCGCAGTTCAAGATAAAGTTGCGGCTGTTATCAACGCCGCCCATGCCGGGCATCTGTCCTCTGCACCCAAAGCCGTCGCAGGATTTGCAAAAACGGCATTTAAAATCAGTCGCCAAAACTCATTCCTACCGCACGCGCGGTCTCTAAAAGCGGATGGTCAGCGGGAATATTTTTAACTTTGCCCGCAGCGTCTTTTAAGGGAATTGCTGTGATTTTGTTGTTTTGCATGGCAACGAGATTCCCAAACCGTCCGTTGACGATAAACTCCGTTGCCGCAACGCCGAACTCGGTCGCAAGTGCGCGGTCATAGGGAGAGGGCGTGCCGCCGCGCTGTAAATAGCCTAAAACCGTAACGCGGGACTCAAGTCCTGTCGCTTCTTCAAGTTCATGCGCAACCCGATAGCCGATTGACTGCGGCATTTTCAGCCGCGACTTTTTAAACGTCTTTTTATCCATCAGCGCTTCTTCCTTAGAAAGCGCGCCTTCGGCAACAACGACGATGGAAAAATCCTTTCCCGCATCGCGCCGCTGTAAAATCTCTTTTGTTACGGAATTGATATCGTAGGGAATCTCCGGCAAAAGAATTACGTCGCCGCCGCCTGCAATGCCGGAATACAGTCCCAGCCAGCCCGCCTTATGCCCCATGACTTCGACGACCATAACGCGGCTGTGGCTGTGTGCGGTCGTGTGAATGCGGTCGATTGCTTCCGTTGCAACATCAAGCGCCGTATGAAAGCCGAACGTAATGTCTGTGCCGACAATATCGTTATCAATCGTCTTTGGAAGACCGACGACGTTAAAGCCCTCGTCCGCCAGCAGACTGCCGGTTGTATTTGTGCCGTTGCCGCCGAGGACTGCCAGCGCGTCGAGTTTCCAATCCGCCCAGTTTTTTTTAATCGCTTCGATGGGAAGCAGCCCTGTTTCAGGATTGACGACAGGATTTTTGAACGGTTTGTCGCGTGCAGTTCCTAAAATGGTGCCGCCGCGCGTCAAAATTCCCGAAATATCGCTGCGTTTAAGCTCTACTGCCTCCCCGTTAACTAGTCCCCTGAAGCCGTTTTTAATTCCAATGATTTTAATCCCGTAATTGTTCATCGCCGAACGGCAAATCCCGCGTATCGCCGCGTTTAAGCCCGGCGCGTCCCCGCCCGACGTCAAAATGCCGATGGTTTTTATACCCGTCTTTTTCATGAGACGAGTATATCATTATTCAAAAATGCTCCGCAACACCGGCGGGGCGGTAAAAACGACGTTTAAAAGACACAACTGCGTTACCGCCCCGCACGCGAATATCCACGCTCTTTGAACGTGTACGGATATTCTCGCAGGAAAACGGAGTTCGGAGGAGAGGGCTGCCGCCTGTTTCCAGCGGCGTTTTTGCGTTGCGGGCAGGAGAAGCGGCGTTTTTGGAAGTGATTTTGAGGATGCTGGGAAGAATTTATTTGCGTGCGGGCAGCACCGTTACATCATTCAAATGACCTTCTTTGCTGTCCGTTCTGACTCTAACACTTCTTCCGCCCGCGCAGGCGTAACGCCCGGAATGGCAAGCGCTTTATCCGTCAGCGAGTATGTTTTTACATCGGGGCAGGCAGCAATGCGGCTTTCAAACCACCATGCAAACATTTGCATACGGGCGTCGGTGCGAACGGGTCTTTTGCAATAATCTTTGCCGATTTTGATATTGCCGCCGAAGAGCGCGGGCATTCCCCGTGTTTCTGCCGGAGACAGTCGTAGAGATTCGATATGAGCGCTCTGTTCAAAGGCGCTGCCGCGGATATGCGTAAGGTTTGCAGGGTAGGCAAGATCAAGTCCTGCCGTATAAATCGCCGACGCTCCGGCAAGATAGGAAAAATTCCACGCCGCGCTTGCAACGGAACCGCCCGCCCCCAGGTCGCCTTTGGCTTTTAATTCGATTTCAAACTCGCGGCAGACAGGCAGCATCGAATAGGCGGTTATGATCTTCCGGCACGGAAAGCGAAATACTGCGGGGACAACCGACGCCTGCGTTATGAGTACGCTGTTCGGTGCGGAAAGTCCTGCAATGTGCCGGTACGCCCAATACTGCGGGTCGGTGAGGACGATAAAGTCAGGTTCTACGCCGCAGGAAAGGCAGGCGCGGAGCGCGGTATCCACGCAGACTGTAACGAGCCGTTTGTGCAATTCAGGAAGATGCGGCAAAACGTCTTGCAGCGAAGGGCCTGCCGCAATCAAAAGGAACTGTTCCCCCTTGCAGCGCCCCTGATATTCTTCAACTCCGCCGAGCAAGCGTACTGTGCGTATGTTTTTGCGGATATTGCGCTCCCACAGTGCGCCGAAGCGTTTGAGCGTCGCAGCATTGATTTCTTCTTTGCGGCGGCTGCGCTCAATCAGCGTTTGGACGACAGAAAAGTATGGCGCGTCATGCTCAGTGTACGCTTTTTGCGTCAAAACGGTAGTTTTACAAACTTCATGACGGTTTATAAGCGTTAAAAGCTGCTCCGGCGTACACGAAATTGCGGTAACGATATTCGGAAGGGAAAAAACGTCTTTCCAGTCAAGGAGTAAAAGAGAAGCAAAAAAATGAGCGGCGTCGCTTTCGGCAATGATAAAGTCCTTGTGCGGAAAGCGCTTGGCAGCCTCAATGACGGCGTATCCCAGCCCAAAGCCTGCGAACAAAAGCGAATCCGCATTTTTACAGTCGTTTTGGTGCGCGTCGATAAAACGTTCCGCCTCTCGAAGAGGATTGTACGCGGAGTGCAGGCGCACGTCCCCTTCTTCTGCCGTCGGCATACCATTTTTTGCAGTCAGCACGCGCCAAAAAGGATAGAGATTCGCCTCATGTGCAGTTCCAGCATGGGAAGAAAAATGCGCAATGTGAGAGTCAAAAAGTTTTGCAAGTTCGGGAAAGCGCGTTTGAAACAAGCGGATATTTTTATTCCAAATTGAGTTCAATGACCATGTTCTCCGTTACGGGCGTTCCGGCTTCAGGACTTTGCGACGTTACCCAGCCTGAACCGTTGAGTTTTACGTGAATATCGCTGCGTGAAAAAAGCGGCAGCAGTTCCTTTTTGGACATACCGGTAAAGTCCGGCAGTTTGTCGCCGAGAGAAACCGGTTTTTGCGCCCGTATGCTGATTCTTCCGCTGTGTTCAAGCGACGCTGCATCCCCGCGGCTCATGCCCAGATGGTCGATTATCGCGTCGGCAGCTTCTTTGATAACCGGCGCGACGATACGACCGGCGTAGGTTTCGCCTTTGGCTTTTTCGATGACGATGTACAAGATAATTTCCGGTTTTTCGATGGGAAAGATTGCAATGCAGTTGGAAATAAAATCCGTTTCGCTGTAGCCGCCGTTTTCTTTGTCCGCCATCTGCGCTGTTCCCGTCTTTACGCCGATTGCAATATCGTTGATGTGTGCGCGCGAGCCGGTGCCGGACGTTGCCGTCGTTTCCATACAACTTAAAACGTAGGACGCCGTTGATTCTTTTATAACGCGTTCTTTGAATTGCGGCGTGTGTTCGAAGAAAGGAGTCCCGTCTTTGTTTGTGATTTTTTTGATGACGGAAAGTTTGACCGGCACGCCTTTATGTGCAATCGCAGTCGCCGCCTGCACCATTTGAAGGGCGGACACGCTTATTTCCTGTCCGATTGCGATTGTCGGCTTTGAGCGCCCCGACCACAGCCTGCTGTTGACATCTTTAACGGAGCCTGCGGTTTCGCTGGGAAGTTCTATGCCGGTGCGCTCTCCAAATCCGAATGTTCTAATACTTTGAATAAACGCTTCGTCCGTCATTTTATCGCTTATCTGTCCGAGTACGGAATTGCACGAATATTTGAGCGCGTCCCGTGCAGTCAGCCAGCCGTGCGTGCCGAGACACTTTATGCGCACCGTTTCCGTGCCTTTAAAACGCCGTTCATACATACCAGTGCACAAAAAACTGTCGCCTGCGTGCAGGATGCCTGCGTCATAGGCAAGGGCAACCGTAAAGATTTTAAAGACGGAGCCGGGTTCAAAGGCGGACATTGCCGGACGGTCAACCACTTGTTGAATGGATGCAAAGTTGTATTCGTTTAAATTGACGGACGGAAGACTGATATATGAAAGGATTTCACCCGTATTTGCGCCAGCGGCAATGAGAATCATGCTTTCTGCCTGAGTATTTTCCATCGCGGAGCGGGCAATTTGTTCTAACTTATATTGAAGATTTGCGTCGATTGTCAGATATACGCTTTTTCCTTGTTCAGGGACGGAAGCACCATTTTTAAAGACTGGCTCTAAAACGTCCTGCATCGAATATTCAATCCCTGCAAGTCCTTTACCGGCGTCTCCCATGTAGCCGATGAGTTGAGAGGCAAGCGCGTTTTCAGGATACACGCGGCCGGGAATGCGGTCGTAATTTACAAAATTGTAGTTTTTAGCGTCAGTAATTTTTTTTAATTCCAGATAGGTGTTGTGGTCAACTTTTTTTTTGAGATAGACAAAATTGGAATTATCCGCGCCCGTTATAATTCGCTTTAAGTCGGCTTCCGTCATTTCAAGGATTTTTGCCGTATCCGTAGCGAATGTGTCAACATTTTTAACAAGCCGCGGCGTAATGCCGACGTGGTAAAAGTTAGTCTGTACGGCAAGCGGCTTTCCTGCCCTGTCAACAATCGCGCCGCGTTCGATGACGGGAGAAGACGGCGTTATTTGCGCCGAGGGCGTAAACGAAAGTTTTGCATACCGTATAAAGACGTGTAAGAAAAACAATGCGCCGAGCGCGAAGATGACCAATAAGGCAGGTTTTTTGAAAAATCTGTTCATCGTGCGTTTACTTTCCGATAATTTTTCCCATTATGTTTTTGACGGAAACAAAACCGTAATCCCGCGAGTCAATTGACTTTTCAAGATTGTCTCCGAGTGCAAGCGCATAACCTTTCGGAACTTCGGAGAAAGGACTTAAACCGTCATATTGCGTTTTCGTCAGCGGGATTTTATTTCCGTTTACGACTAGACTATACTCAGGTTCGCTTAAAAAATCCAGCGGGGCGCCGGAAACGGCTCTGCACCGTTTGACGACTATTTTATCGTTGTGAAGGAAAATGACGGCATCTCCGGTTTTCGGTTCCGCCCACTGCATAAAAAAATGCCCTGCAAACGGAACAAGAAGTCCGTAGGCAAGTTTGTTTACCGCCGCAAACGAGCCGTTTTTAAGCGCGGGCTCCATCGAATTGCCTGAAATGCGCAGCACGTCGATGGCAAACAGTTTTATCAGCGTTCCCGCCGCCGCTCCTATGATGAGTAACAGTAAAAAATTGTCCGTCCGTTTGCGAGCCAAACCATACCTGCCCTTTTACGAGTGCGTCCCATAAAAAATTGCGCTTATGGTATGCAGTTTCCAAGAATTTGCAAGATAGACGACGAACGGAAAAAATGGAGGTTGAATGATTTAACGGAGGTTCCGTCGACTCTGTGAAAATCATTCTGTAAAGTAAGCGTCAAACTCAAGCCCCCTACGAATAAGCTTGAACATGAAATACAATATTCTTGATAATAAACATCAAGAAGAATTTTTTTATGATTTTTCCTGTAAAACGAGTAAAAGAAGAGCACATTAATGAGTTTGCAGTATCAAATATGGATATTGAGACTTTTAGTGAGATGCATAATACTCAGTCAGATGCGTTAAAGAGCAGGATAGATGAAGCTATGCCTTCAACACCTGCAAAAGGGGAAGTTTTTTCCACTACAGATTTTGTAGAACTTGATATTCCAAAGGTATCAAAGCAGGGAATGACACTTTCAAGAAACAGAAATGATTTGATTACAATACGAGCTGGTGGAATAGAAATAGAAGTGCCAATATAAACTTGTGAAACAAATCTGTTTAAAATCCTTCAAACGGCGGCAAGTATATGAGATTAGATTTTTCGCATACAAGAATAATCATAAGACATGGTACTACAAATATGCCGGCATCGAAGGACTAGCTTCTTGAAATTATAAAGGGTTTAATGAAAGCAGATGCATTTAGTGGTGCTGTATTTCTATTTTGTAATCGTAAACGTAACATAGTAAAAATGATATGGTAGGATAAAACCGGATTCCGGGTAGCCCAGAAAAAATTGGAGAAAGGACACTGGTCATAGCCTGCTTCACAGGAGCAGGTGAGGCAGCTTAATCTTGAACATGTTGAAATGCTTCTAAAAGGCGTTTATTTCTTCAAAGGTCATGAAGAAGTATTTTTTTCTGAAATTAATTAGAAGAATATTTGCCCCCCCCCTTTTTTTTAAATATGTTACCTTTTAAATGTGGGAAACGAAGGTGAAATAACATTAGAAGAAGCTCTCAAACTTCTTGCTGCTGCAAAACTTCAGATTGAAGAACAGCAGTAGGAATTGAAGTCAAAAGACGATATTATCTCACAAAAAGACTTTAAAATTAACGCCCAAATTTCATTGCTTAATCAAAAGAACAAAGAACTTGAAGCAGAAAAGAAAGAGAAGGAAGACCTGCGAATAGAAAATCTTCGACTTCAGGAAGAACTCTCATCACAGCGTACACACAGATTCTGCTCTCATTCAGAAAAAGCTGATAATCAGCCTTTAGTTTTTGATTTTGAAGACGATGACCTTATACCTACTGATTCAGAAATTGCAGAAACTGTAGCCGGAGAAGGACCATATCAAAGAAGAAAAAGTACGTGCATATATCCGTAGAAAATGCGGTCGCAAAGCAATTGATGATTCAACACCGACAAAACAGATTTATTATGATATTCCCGAGGAAGAAAAAGTCTGTGCATGCGGCTGGAGATTGAAGAAAGTAGGGGAAAAGTCAATAAAACGTCTCAGAATTATTCCAGCAAGGACGTATGCAATTGAAGATATTTATCCAAAATATGCATATCCTGCCTG
>CAUTOZ010000066.1:0-13302 GCA_963539635.1 uncultured Treponema sp. | reverse complement strand
TTTGGCGCACCTTCGCGGAGATGTCGGAAAGCCGGTTACGATTTCTATAAAGCGCGGCAAAAATCTTACCTTTGACGTAACGCTTATCCGTGCGCTTATCGAAGTGCCGACAGTAAAATACGCAATGATCGACAGCACCGCTTACCTTAAAATAATTGAGTTTACGCCGGATACGCCTGCTCGTGTGCAGGATGCCATTAATTCGTTTAAAAAAAGCGGTTTTAAAAATATGATTATTGACTTACGCAATAATCCCGGCGGACTTATTACGAGCGCGGTCGGCGTTGCAGATAAGTTTATCGACTACGGTCCCATCGTAACGACAAAAAGCCGGATTCAAGCGCAGGACAATTCCTATTTTGCTACAAAAGCGGCGACAGAAATCCGCAATATTCCAATTATCGTGCTCATAAACAAAGGCTCGGCAAGCGCGTCTGAGATTCTTGCGGGTGCGCTCAAGGACAATCATCTTGCCTATCTTGTCGGGCAGGGCAGCTACGGCAAAGGCTCCGTACAGCAAGTCATTCCGCTCAATACGAAAGGCGATGAAGAAATCAAAATGACGATGGCGCGCTATTACACGCCGAGTGACACGAATATCGACAAAGTTGGTATTCCCCCCGACCGCGAAGTGCTTTACCCGGAACTTACGGAAGCGGAAGAAAAGACGTACGCGGACTTAGTAAAAGCAGATGTAATTGCAAAATACGCCGACGCGCATCCGAATATGTCGGAAGCCGATATTGCAAAGTACGCAAAGGAATTAAAAAAGACCTACAATTTACAGGAAAATCTTTTGCGCCGCCTTGTGCGCATTCAAGTGTGGCGAAAGCAGCCGTCCCGCCTTTATGACTTGGACTACGACATTCAGTTGAACGCTGCGCTTAAAATATTAAAGGAAGAGCGTAATTTCCGCTCGCTTGTTGCAGCGACAAAGACTTTAAAAGAACTGCAAAAAGAAGCGGAACTTGCCGCTGCAGCCGAAAAGAAAAAATAAATGCGGCAGTTTGTGTCGTCGACGACGCCGGATAAAAACGGACTTTTCTTTGTGCGCGGAAAGGATTTTAAGTACCTGCGGCAGGTTTTGCGCCTAAAAACGGGCGATATGCTCTGCGTTCGGTCGCCGGACGGAAAACTTTTTAATACGACGATATGCAAGACGGATGAAGCAAAGCGGACGTTGACGCTGCAAGTCTGCGGTACGGACGATACAAGTGATACAGACGGCATTTCCAATGGGAGAAAGGCGAACGCAGAGCGCGGCGTACAGGCGGAAGCGATACAACAAGAGGCGTCCGGCATTGAATACTGGCTTTTTCAGTTTGTGCCCCAGCCGTCAAAAATGGAACTTATCGTGCGGCAGGCGGTTGAATGCGGCGTTTCTGTCATCATTCCTGTTGCAGGCGAGTATTCGCAAAAAGCAGGGCTTGCCGCTCTCAAAGAAAGCCGCCGTGAGCGGCTTTTGCGCATTATCCGCCAAGCGCGCCAGCAAAGCGGCTCTCCGGTAGAAAGTCGCATAACCGAATGCCTCTCCCTTACAGACGCGCTTTCTTTATGGAAAGAAGCGTGCAGGAAAAACAGTGCGGAAAAAAGGTGCGCGGCATTCGTCCTGCTTGAACGTGGAAAAGATTGTTCTGCTTTAAGGAGCCTTAAAGACGGCGCGGCCGTACAAAAAATTGCGATTGCAGTCGGAAGCGAGGGGGGGATTAGTCCTTCTGAAGCCGCCGCTCTTGAAGAAGCGGGGTTTATTCCCGTCCATTTTCAAGGAAACATACTGCGCTGCGAGACTGCGGCCCTTTACGGTATCGCCTCTGTTCAGGCTGCGGTGCAGACTGCCGTTTTGCAGCGCAATAAGGAGGAAAAATAATTTATGCCGATACAGCGAATTACGATTGCGGGCGTTCCCGTCGATATTCTCCATGAAGAAGACTTAGAACGTGCCATTTTGGATTTGCTTGCCCGTCCGGGGACAAAGCGGATTGTTTTTCTTTCGGTATGGGGACTTTTAAAAGCGCAGCGCAAAGGCGACTTTCAAGAGTGCATTAAAACGGCGGACTTAATTTTGCCCGTCTCAAAAAGCATTGTGCGCGGTTCTTTCTTCTTAAAAAAAGAAAGCCCGGTACGGTATAATCCGTTTACCGCAGTCATCGACATCCTTTCCGTTTTCGATGCGCATTTGAAGTCCCTGTATATGTTCGGTTCCCATCGTCAAACGCTCCAAAGCGCAGAACGCAATGTCCGCTCCACATTCCCGCAGCTCAGTATCGTCGGACGCTCGGCGGGGTATTATGCAAAAGATTACGAAGATGACATTGTGCAGGCGATATATAAAGCATCCCCGTCGCTCGTTTTGCTCGGAGACGGCATAAAAGAGAAAGAATGCTGGGCATATCGGCGGCGAAACTGCTTTTCTTCGAGCATTTTTTTACATTACGAAGACGTGTTCGGCATTTTTGCCAAGCGAATCCGCCGCGTCGATGAAAAAACATTTGCGCGCGGGCACGAGATATTTTCTGAAATCATCCATAATCCTGTAAAAATCTTTTTGATTTTCCCGTTTTTGTACTATTTATTTCTCTTGTTCCGCGAACGCTTTTTCAAAAAACACAAAAACAGCGCACCGCCTGCCCCTGCAAGCAATTGACTGGAAAAACTTCGCGCAGGACTGTACGCACTTTCCAGAGGAAGGGGGCGCACAGCGTCCCTCCAACACAGATTACCAGGATAAACGATACGAAAAAGAGACTGCTGCAACCTTGCACGAACAAAAGATAACAAAACGCTGCTTTTCAATGCCGCTCCAAATCGTCAGCCTGCAAAGCCGCGTCTTCCCCAATATCCTATTTCTCCGAAAGTTTATCCACAGCCCAGAGGACTATGGATAAATTTGCCGCAGGCGGAACTCCATTATCCTCGCCCGCCATTCCCCAGAACACGTATTTTGCGAGTTTATCCATAGACCGCAAGGCTGTGGATAAACTCGTGCAGACGGCACACAGTTAAGTCTGTCACACACCGCAGCAGCCGTCTGCCGTAAAGTTAAACGGCGTCTCCTGATAGACGTAGTAGTTAAGCCAGTTGCTGAAAAGCAGGTGCGCACTGCTTCGCCAATAGGAATGCGGCGGAAGGTGCGGATCATTGTTCGGAAAATAGTTTTTTGGGATGTCAATGGCAAGATTTTTGGACTTATCGCGCCAATATTCATCGGAAAGGGTTGCAGTATCGTATTCGAGGTGCCCGGTCATAAAGACTTCGCGGTTATTCTTTGACTTTACGAGCGTAACGCCGGATTCCTCCGACTTTGCAAGCACAATCAAGTCATCCTGCTGTGCAATGTCGCTTTCGCGGAGCGTCGTATAGCGGGACTGCGGAGAAGGAAATTCGTCGTCAAGTCCCCGTAAAAGCGGGTCATTTAAGGTCATACGGCGGTTTTGAAAGACGCCGAAAATCTTTTTTTCCGTCGGGTATTTGGGAATTCCATACAGATGATACAGCCCTGCAAATGCGCCCCAGCACAAATACAGCGTAGAAAAAACGTTTTCTTTGGCGTAATCCATAATCGTGCACAGTTCGCGCCAATAGTCCACCTGTTCAAAATCCAGTTTTTCGACCGGCGCGCCCGTGATAATCATTCCGTCAAAGCGCTGTTCAAAAACCTTGCCGGAGGGAATGTAAAACTTATCCAGATATTCGTCGCCGGTGTTTTTGGACGAATGCTGTTCCATGCGGACAAGCGATATTTCAATTTGGAGCGGCGTATTTGCCAAAAGGCGCAAAAGCTGCGTTTCAGTCGTCGTTTTGGTGGGCATCAAGTTTACAATCGCGACTTTGAGCGGACGTATATCCTGAATCAACGCGCGTTTTTCCGTCATTGCGAAGATATTTTCCTGTTCCAATATGCGGAATGCAGGTAAGTCTTCATTGATTTTTATAGGCATGACGTAATATAGCAAAGCGGCATTGAATTTGCTATACTCCGCCTATGTCTTCATCCGAGAACCGAAAAGCGGCGGCAAAAAAACTCAAATTGCTTGTCTATAATTCCAAATGCGACATAACCGTTTTTAGAAAAAAAATTGAAGATGCCTTTTATTCGCCGTTTTTGCCCGGTCATGCAGAATATGCCGACTGCACATACGGCGGCGTTGACTGCGCCCTCATTACGCCTGAAATTCATTCTTCCAAACGGATAACGCTGTATATACACGGCGGCTCGTTTGCTGGCGGCTCGCGCTTATCATACCGCGCATTTTGCGCAGAAATTGCAAACCGCGCATTCAGCCGCGTCGTCGTTCCCGAATACCGTCTGTCTCCGGAATATCCGTTTCCGGCAGCGCTGGAAGACGTTGAAGGCGCATTCACTGCCTTGTTCGCCGACGAAGAGGCAGAGCGTACGCATGAGGCGCAGACGGAGCGTCTTCGTTTTTTGCAGAATGACGAAACAAAAAAGCAGCCTGAAGTCATTATTGCGGCGGACGGAGCGGGCGCATCGCTTGCACTTGCGCTCGTTTTAAATCTCCGCGAAAAATACCGCGCGTGCATCCGGAACATCGTTTTATTCAGTCCATGGTTGGATTTAAGCGCGTCTTCCGTTTTGCAAAGCGGCAAAAAAATGAATGACGGCATTATAAACAGCGAAACGCTTGCTTTTTGCGCGGCAGCGTACGCACCTGAAACCAATCTTTCCAATCCGCTTGTTTCCCCGATCTTTGCTTCTCCTGAGTTGCTTGAGGGATTTCCGCCGGTTTATATGCAGATGGGAGCAAAAGAAGTGCTCCTTGAAGATGCCAAACGATTCGAGTCCCTTTTAAAAGAGAACGGCGTTTCCTGCCGCCTTGATGTGTGGGAGGGCATGATGCACTGTTTTCAGTTGGCGGATGACTATCTTGATGAAGCGCACGATGCGCTCGGCGTTTTTTCCAAAGTGATTTGCGGAACGGAAAAGGACGGAAGCGAGCGGCTTCGCTTTGACAATAAGCCGCCTCTTGAGCGCAGCATACGTTCGGAGGCATGATGGAACTGCTTTCTCCCGCAGGCAACGCCGAAAAACTCTACTACGCGTATGCGTACGGCGCGGACGCTGCATATATCGGCTTAAAAAAATTTTCGCTCCGCGTGAAGGCGGATAACTTTTACGAAGACGAATATAAAAAAGTTGCCGAACTTAAAAAACGCTTTCCCGACCGCAAATTGCATTGCGCTTTAAATATCATGTTTCACAACGCGGACATCGACGCCTTTGTGTCGGACATCGGCTATTTTAAGCGCTATCCGATTGATGCATTCATCGTGCAGGACTTAGGCATAGTCCCCATTTTGCAAAAACACTTTCCCAATACTGCGCTCCATTTGAGTACGCAGGCAAGTTGTATAAATCGAGAAGCAGTCAAAATGTATAAATCGCTGGGCTTTTCGCGCATTGTTTTGGGACGGGAAATATCGCTTAAAGAAATCCGCGAAATTAAAGACGCAGTCCCCGATATGGAACTTGAAGCCTTTGCGCATGGGGCGATGTGCATTGCCTACGCCGGTCGGTGCCTTATGAGTTCGTATTTGACCGGACGGAGCGCGCAGGAAGGAGCGTGTTCGCATACGTGCCGGTGGGACTTTGATGTGATGGCATCAAAGGACGGTGTAAAAACTCTTGCCGAAAGCGGCGCGATGGTTTTGCGCGAAAAAAAGCGTCCCAATGACTATTTTCCCGTGTACGAGGGAGACGGTTTTACGGCAGTTTTATCGAGCAAAGACCTTCGCATGATTGAACATTTGGACGACATGAAAAAAGCCGGCGTTGATTCGATAAAAATTGAAGGGCGCATGAAAAGCGTTTACTATGTCGCATTGGTAACGCGCGCATACCGGAAAGCGCTCGACGCGCTGGAAGGCGCCATCTCCTGCAATGAAGCGCGTCCATTTATAGAAGAACTTGAAAACGTCAGTCACCGCGTATCCAATACGGGATTTTACTACAGCGCGTCCGACGCAGACGAAACGGTCAGCGGGGCGGTTGACAGCCGCTATGCGCTTGCGGCGGAAATTAGAAAACGACTTTCCTCGGCGGAAGAGGCAGCCCTTTTTAAAGCGGGCACGGAGCATGAGGAAGCGGTTTTGCGTGAACTTGAACGTATGCACCCTGCTGCCCGCGCCGCTCGTCTTCGCGATTATGCCGAACACCCCGAACGCAATCCGCCCGCCGCGCAAAAACGTACAGGATTTGCCATGTATCGCTTTACGCCGCTTAATATGATTCGCTCAGGGGAAGACGGCGACGAAATTGAAATTGTTTCGCCTGACATCGTGGCAAAAAAAATGCCGCGGGGAACATGGTTTCTTATCGACGGAGACGACGGGACTGTGCGGACGTGGACGTGCGCGGGACATAACTGCGTTTTATACACGAGCGAAGGCCTTGAAGAAGGCGCCTTGCTCAGAATAAAGGATGAAAACTATAAGACCGGCGAAATCCGCGATGCGGGACGCTGACGGCAAAAAAATTGCAACCTTTCGTGCGTCAGCAAGATTTTTTTTAACTGCCGTGTGCGCTGGAGTAAAAAGGACTGGTATGAAAAAACTATGCGCGGTACTGTTCTTGTCCGCTTTGAATTTTGTATGCGCGGCAAAAACAGTCAATTTTTTTACGCCGCAGATGCAATGGACCTTAAGCGGCGGCTTAAACCTCAAATACGCGCCGGATTTGGCATTTGACAACGCTGCCGCCGACACATCCGTCGCCCTCGACATGAAAGAAATTGCCGCCGCCGCAGGCTTTCGGCTCCAAAACGGCATTTTCGATTTTACGGCGCAGGCTGCATACGCGCCGACCATTGCAGAGCATTTTAATGTCGGCATACAATCCGTCTTTCACGTCAATGCATATTCGGACATTTTTACGGAAACTGACTTTTTATGCGGCGTGTATTTTCGATACGACACGCTCAAACGCTTCAGTCTTTCGGCGCATATTTCGTACCTCTACAAGGAAGCGCGCATTTTTGCAATCGCCGACGCCGTTCCCCGCATTTACAATCATAACCTTGCCCACGCACTTGAATTGTCGTTTCGTCCGCTTTCTGCGCTCACGCTTTCGGCAAGCCTTTTATCGCATACATTCTACCGGTACCCGCTTTACTTTTCGCCGACGCTCAAATTCAGCGGCGAGTACGAAATCTCTGACGAGATTTTTCTTGGCAGTGAATGGAGCGTACAGTACATCGACATTTTTACGTTGAGCGCGAACTTTAACGGTTTTGAAAACAGATTTTTTATCAAATTGAGGTTTTAACGCAATGCAAAAAATCATAATGACTGGAAAAGACGGCACAAAAGGACGACAGAGCGCACCGGCGTCGGCAGTTTTACTTTCCGTTTTATTCATTCTATCCGTCACTGTATCTGGCTGCGGATTGAATTCTTACGGCTTAAATGAATTTCTTGTTCGCAATCCCGATGTAAAAACGCGCACCAAGCGGCTGGAAAAGTTATCGGCAGCGGACGCTCCAACGGCTCCGTCAACAAGCGAATACACAGTCCTCGTCATCACGGACGTGCATTTCGGCGCGGAAAAACTTCCGAAAAACGGCCCGCGCTTTGATGAAGAATTTTTTACATGGCTTAGTACGTTTACGCCCAAACCGAAATTCTGCGTCGGACTCGGCGACATGGCGGAACACGGCTGGGAGGAAGAGTTTGAGCGTTATAAGGCGTTTACCGATAGGCTTGAAAGCGCTCACGGAATAAAAACCTATAACGCCGTTGGTAATCATGACTTGTATAATTCCGGCTGGACTTACTATAAAGAATATTTGTACCCGTTTAAGTCGCTTTACTATTTTGAAGCGGGCGGTTTTTCGTGGTACTGTATCGACACGGCAAGCGGCTCGCTCGGAGACCGGCAAATGCGCCTCTTACGGAAAACGATGCGCTCCGACCCCAATCCCAAAATCATCATGTCGCACTTTCCGCTGTGGGCAAACGGACATTTTTATTTTTCGCTGCAAGATACCCTTGAACGAAACTTGTTGATTGCGGCGTGTGCTGAAACCGGCGTAAAAGCCGCGCTCACCGGCCACACGCATATCGAAAAGACTTCAGATTTCGGCAAATTCACTGAATACAATCACCCGGGCTTTTATGCAAAAGCCGGCTGGGGAATTATTACCGTAGACCCCGTAAAGCAAACGGTACGCTCCGACATATACTACCTTCCCGTAAGCCGTGCGCTTGGCGTACGCTTCCCGAACCGTGCGCTCTGTTACAGGGAGCAGGACTCGCCGTTTACGGATACCGCAGAGGAGAACGCTGGGCGGTAAAAAAGGGAATTGAAAGATACAACGGCGCTGCCGCCAAATCTGTCCTCCGCTCCGCAAACTTCGTTTACGCCGCGCCGTCCCTGTTCCCTCAAAGTTTTTCAAAACATCGCCCCGTCAGCCGTTTCCGCTCCATCGCACGTACGCCGCTTTCCCGTTTGCAGCGCGCCGCCGGAAAAAGAAAAAATATGCGCATTCTGGTATACTCCGCTTCGTACGGCACAGCGGTAACTGTTTTTGCAGTGCCGGAATTTCCGCTATGGGCGGTACGATTGCGCTCGAATCGCGGAAAATCGGAAAAAGCGTTACGGCCGGAAGAGGGAACCTGCGCCGGATTGGAGCGGCGCGCGGAGCGCGTTCCGAAGTGTGCAGAGCGCACGGAGGAATGAAGCGGCCAGCGGAACCGCGCAAAGCCGGTTACAAAATCTGTCTGCGCCCATAAAAAAAGAAATGTGAGGAAAGAAAAATGCCTTTGAATCGTGATATTCGTAAAGTGATGGTTATCGGCTCGGGTCCGATTGTGATTGGGCAGGCGGCGGAATTCGATTATGCCGGAAGCCAAGCGTGCAAGGCGCTCAAGGAGCAGGGGCTGGAAGTCGTCCTTGTAAACTCGAATCCTGCAACGCTTATGACCGACCGCTCAATGGCGGACGCGATTTATATTGAGCCGCTGAATCTTGAAATCATCAAACGTATAATCGAAAAGGAAAAGCCGGACGGTATTCTTTCTTCTCTTGGTGGGCAGACGGGGCTTACGCTTTGCATGGAACTTGCAAAATCCGGATTTTTAGAAAAGCACGGTGTCCGACTGCTCGGCGCAAAGCCTGAAACAATCGACAAGGCGGAAGACCGCCAGCTTTTTAAGGACACGATGGAATCAATCGGAGAACCGTGCATTCCGTCAAAGGTTGTTACGACGCTCGAAGACGCGCTGGATTTTGCAGAAAACGACATCGGCTACCCCGTCATTGTGCGTCCGGCGTTTACGCTCGGCGGGACGGGCGGCGGCATTGCAGAAAATCGCGAGCAAATGGAAGAAATTGCGAGCAACGGGCTGCAC
This sequence comes from uncultured Treponema sp., assembly GCA_963539635.1. Taxonomy (GTDB): domain Bacteria; phylum Spirochaetota; class Spirochaetia; order Treponematales; family Treponemataceae; genus Treponema_D. The sequence continues at coordinate 3,936 of CAUTOZ010000066.1, read as the reverse complement.
CGCTCTCCCATTCACCAGATTCTTGTTGAAAAATGTATTTCCGGCTGGAAAGAAATTGAATTTGAAGTTATACGCGACAGTTACGGCAATGTTCTGACCGTCTGTTCAATGGAAAATGTTGACCCCGTCGGCGTTCATACCGGAGATTCGATTGTCATCGCGCCTGCCGTAACGCTCAGCGATAAAGAATACCAAATGCTTCGTTCTGCGGCGTTGAACATCATTTCGTCTCTCCAAATGGAAGGCGGCTGCAACTGCCAGTTTGCGCTCAATCCCGAAAGTTTTGAGTACGCCGTCATCGAAGTAAACCCGCGCGTTTCCCGTTCGTCGGCTCTTGCATCGAAAGCGACCGGCTATCCGATTGCAAAAGTGGCGACTTTAATTGCAATCGGTTACGCGCTCGATGAAATTCCGAACGCGGTTACGAAAAAGACTGCCGCGTGCTTTGAGCCGGTGCTCGATTACGTTGTCGTAAAAATGCCGAAATTCCCGTTCGACAAGTTTGTGTACGCAAAGCGCACGCTCGGCACGCAGATGAAAGCGACCGGCGAAGTTATGGCGATTGCGCATACTTTTGAAGAAGCGATTATGAAAGCGGCTCGCGGAGCGGAAATCGGCGTACAGAGTTTGAATCTTCCTTCTTTTGCCGCCGAAAGCGATGAACAGATTAAAAAAAGAGTCGGCGAATGTACTGACCAGCGGCTTTTTGCAATTTTCCAAGCATTAAAGCGCAGCATTATGACAAAGGAAGAAATTAACACCGTTACAAAAATCGACATTTGGTTTTTGGCGCACCTTGAAAATCTTGCGGCAGCGGAAAAAGTTTTTGCTTCCATTAAAAACGGCAGCGCAAAACTTACGCAGGACATATATATAGAAGCAAAACGCTTAGGCTATCCCGATAAAGTCATTGAAGATTTGAGCGGCGTAAAAATTGCGGAAGCTCAAAACTCTCTTAAAGAGGCGGACACGGCAGCTCCCTCGAAAAACGGAAAACTTATTCACCGCTCCGCCTCATACAAAATGGTCGATACGTGTGCAGGCGAATTTAATGCGGAAACGCCGTATTTTTATGCTTCTTACGACGATGAAAACGAAGCGGAAGAATTTTTATCCGCACGCAAAAATAAGTCCGCCAAAGGAACCGTCATCGTACTCGGCTCAGGGCCAATCCGTATCGGGCAGGGAATCGAGTTCGACTACGCGTCGGTGCAGTGCGTCCGCGCGCTCAAAAACTTGGGCTATGAAGTCGTAACGATAAACAACAATCCGGAAACCGTCTCCACCGACTTCGACACGTCCGACCGGCTCTATTTTGAACCGCTGACACCCGAAGACGTTATGAACGTCATTCATACGGAAAATCCCGTCGGCGTCGTCGTTGCGTTCGGCGGACAGACTGCGATTAAGCTGACCAAATTTTTAGACGGACAGGGAATTAAAATTCTTGGGACAAGCGCGGATTCAATCGACCTTGCAGAAGACCGCGAGCGATTTGAACAGCTCTGCGAAAAACTGAAAATCAGCCGCCCGAAAGGCGAAACCGTTTTTACCGAAGACCAAGCGCTCCATGCGGCGGAAAAAATCGGCTATCCGATTCTCCTGCGTCCGTCTTACGTTCTTGGCGGACAAAATATGATTATCGCGTTCAACGAAGCGGACGTAAAAGAATATATGCGTATCATTCTGTCGCAGGGAATCGAAAATCCCGTCCTCATCGACAAATACATGATGGGCGTAGAACTTGAAGTTGACGCAATCTGCGACGGCGAAGACATTTTGATTCCCGGCATCATGGAGCACATCGAGCGCACCGGCATTCATTCAGGGGATTCGATTGCAATCTACCCTGCGTGGAACTTAAACGATATCCTGCGCGAAAAAATCACGGCGCAGAGTCAAAAAATCGCGCTTGCGCTCGGCACAAAAGGGCTCGTAAACATTCAATATCTGGTTTACAACAACGAACTTTACATTATCGAAGTAAATCCGCGCTCAAGCCGCACCGTACCGTACATCAGCAAAGTTACCGGCGTTCCGATGGTAGAGCTTGCCGTCCGCGCCATGCTCGGCGAGCGCGTAAAAGATTTCGGATTCGGCACAGGTCTTTACCGCATTCCGCCCTACTTTGCGGCAAAAGTTCCCGTATTCAGCTTTGAAAAGCTCATGGACGTCGACACGCACTTAGGGCCTGAGATGAAATCTACCGGCGAAGTGTTAGGCATTGCGTCCACGATGGAAGAAGCGGTTTTTAAGGGACTGATTGCGGCGGGCTACAACATGAAGCGGACGGGCGGCGTGCTGATAACCGTGCGGAAAAGCGACCAGTACGAAGTCCCCGACCTTGCAAAAAAATTCTTTGACATGGGATTTACGCTTTACGCGACGGAAGGCACGGCGGAAGTAATCCGCGATTTCGGCATGGACGTTACGGTCGTCAACAAAATCCACGAAAATCCCGACGACAATCTGCTCACGCTCCTTGATTCGGGGAAAATCGACTATGTAATTTCGACTTCCGCGAAAGGCAGAAACCCGCTCGCAGATTCCGTGCGTATGCGCCGCCACGCCGTTGAGCGCGATATTCCGTGTTTGACCGCGCTCGATACGGCGAACGCCATCGCAAACTGCCTTAAAAGCAAATATTCCGCCGAAAACGTTGAGCTTATCGACATAAACCGCCTGCGGGAGACCAAACAGCGCGTGCAGTTCAGCAAAATGGAATCGACCGGCAACGACTTTATCGTAATTAACGCGATGATGCAAAAAATCAACAATCCGGCGGGACTTGCGGTGCGCCTCTGCGACAGACAAAACGGCGGCATCGGTGCGGATTCGCTTGTGCTTATTGAAGAAAGCAAAACTGCCGACGCGAAAATGCGCTTTTTCAATCTTGACGGCTCTGAAGGCATGATGGCGGGAAACGCAATTCGCTGCGTCGGTAAATACTTATACGACAACGACATAAACGGTATTTCGCAAAAGCACGGAAGAAAAACCGACGCGACCGAAACGATTACGATAGAGACGGCAAGCGGAATAAAAACGCTCGTGCTTTACAAACAAAACGGAAAAGTTACGTCCGTTACCGTCGATATGGGAATGCCGACTTTTGCGCCGGAAACGCTTCCGACGACGCTTAAAGCGAGTGCGCTTTCCAAAGACGGGCGCAGCGCAGAGGAAGCGAAAGCCCTTCCCGACAGCGCAATTATCGGCGTACCGATTTTTGCAGCCGGCACCGAGTACAAAGCAACCTGCCTTGCAGTCGGCAATCCGCACTGCGTTATATTCAGCAAGTTCGTGGATAAAGAGCCGGTTGCAAAAGCCGGCGCGGAAATCGAATACAACGCGGCGTTTCCTCAGCGCACAAACGTAGAATTCGTGCGCGCAGTCGGTACAAACGAACTTAAAATGCGGACATGGGAGCGCGGCAACGGCGAAACGCTTGCCTGCGGAACCGGCGCCTGTGCCGCAGTTGTCGCAGCCGTATTAAACGGATACTGCCGTTTGGGCGAAGATATCACCGTAAAAGTGCGCGGAGGCGTTTTGACCGTCAAATACACCGGCGATACCGTTTACCTGACCGGCGGCGCACGTTTGAGCTTTGAAGGCGAAGTAGAGATTTAGAATAGGGGGGGCAGAGGCAGGCTGCGTTTATTGTGTCTGAAAAAACTACGGGTTTGGCAGCCTGCCCCAGTTTGCCTGCAGCAAACTGGTTGCGGAGTTTGTCTACACATCTCCTTCTTATATGGCGTGTTAAACATTTTGCCATCGGGAGATACAACTTTCTCTCCGCCCCATAAAAAACGCCGCTAAGAAAATACATCTTCCCAGCGGTGACACTTTTTCCAGCCTCAAAACTCTGTTTCATCATTCAAACGCCGCCAGAGATAAAATATCCCCGACGGCGATAATTGTTTCCTCGTCTGGGCGGGA
>CAUTOZ010000065.1:0-14025 GCA_963539635.1 uncultured Treponema sp. | reverse complement strand
AGAATAACCGCTTTGCGCGGGAAGTGCGGGGCGGACGGCGGAGTAAAGCGTTTGAAAGATACAACTGCGTTTCCGCCCGCAGCAAGTTTACGAAATGCAAACTCGCTTCGGAAAAACGGCGGCTGTAAAGGACGTATTTTACTGTTCTCGTATGATATTTTTGCTGCTGGCATGGAGAGAGCAGAGCAGTCCCCACGCACATGCAGCGGAGAGTTTCCCTGCATTACGGGGAATGCGCCGCTTCCTACCCGCAGGCGCAGACTTTTCCTTTGGCGAAATACTGACCGAAACTTGTTTGCAGGTAATCGGAGGGGGTGCCGAAAAAAAGTTGGCTTTGATCTCCGAGATGGAGGACTTTATTCGCTTCGTCGATGGCGCCGCAGACGTCATGCGAAACCATAATAATCGTAATTCCTTGTGTGCGGTTAATGTCTTTAATGATTTTGTACAGTTCCGACGAAATAACGGGGTCAAGTCCGGTAACAGGTTCGTCGAGAAGGAGGAGTTTTTTGGTCGCGCACAGCGCACGCGCAAGCAAAACACGCTGCTGCTGTCCCCCTGAAAGATTCCTATAGCACTGATTTTTAAGCGAATCGATGTTTAAGAGTTTCATTTTTTCAGCGGCGACGGCTTTATCGCGCGCAGAGAAAAAAGGCCGCCAGCAAAGACTATTGAGTCTGCCCGACAGCACGACCTCATAAACGCTTGCCGGAAAGTCCTTTTGCGCTGCCGTCTGCTGCGGCAGGTAGCCGATGTGCGTACTTTTCAACCCGCCGCCGAAGTCAATTTTCCCATCCGATGGATTTTTCAGATGCAGCAAGCCCCGCAAAAGCGTACTCTTGCCTGTTCCGTTTTCGCCGACAATGCAAAGATAATCGCCCGCATCAACGGAAAAATTGATTTCTTTCAGTACCGGCGAGCCCTCGTACGAAAAAGACACATTCTTGCACTCAATCAAAGTCATAACGGCGCACATAATATAGAAAATAAATCGCCGTGTCAAAATGAAAGGCGGAGTAATTGGTTGTTAGTAACGGGAAGAGGGCATAGAGGGCGATGGGGAACAAAATTTGAATGGCGCACCTGAATTACAGCCCGCACGAGTGAACCGCAGATAAACTCACGTCTTTTTTTGTATTGCCCCGTCGTCTTCAAACTCCATTTTATGCGAGTTTTGCGCATATAAGACTTGCAGCGGACGGCATCTCCGTCAAATCTTTCAAACTCCGTTTTTCCCGCCCGCCAGTCCGCCAATCCGCAGTACTCCTAATCTTTTATTTTGCATTTCCGATAATAAGACTGAAATCTCGGGAATATTTCGGTCAAACCGAAAATTCCTTGCGGCATATTTTTGCGCAACTTCTTACAGGAGGCGATAATGTCAGTTTCCATCAATTCCGCATATGGAATGGTAAACCCCGGAAGCGCGGGCAACAAACTTTATGTGCCGGTCAATCCGTCAAAATTACTGTATTCGCACTTTGACCATGTTTCAGGTTTTGCTGCGTCAAAAAATCAGCACGGCGTATCGATAACGAAAATTCAAATCTTGAACACGCTCATAGACCACCTTTCTTCGCTGAAATCCGGCAGACGGGCGGCAAATACTGCGGTAACGCCGGAGCAAATCGATTCAATCATAGACGATTACCAGACGCAAATCAGGCAGATTGTAAAAGCGGCGGAAACCACGCCGTATATTTTGACCGGCGCACGTCCGGAAGCGGGCGTTTTATTTTCGATAAGCGAATAATCGCCCTGTTCAAAAACTTCTCGGTCAAAAAGTCTCCAAATTCAAATTTTTATTGCAAGAAACCTGCTCTAAAACGAAAGTTTTTGAACAGGTTTTATTTGTGCGGAGAGCGTAATACCTCCCGACGCGTCTTGAGTCGGGGGTGTTGATTATTTCCACACAAACCATAAAAGGACTGCCGCCGCCGCGGTTGTAAAAAGCGTAAAGGGAATGCCGATTTTTATCCATGAGCGGAACGACATCGGATAGTTTTCGCGCTTTAAAATACCCATTGCGACAATGTTTGCGCTTGCTCCAAACGGCGTAAGATTCCCGCCGAGACAGGAGCCGAGCAAGAGCGCAAACATAAACAGTTCGCCTTTAATTCCTATCGACTGTGCAAGACTTGCAGCGACGGGCAGCATGACGATTATGTACGGCACATTATCGACAAAGCCTGAAATCAAAACTGACAGCGCGATAATCAATAAAAATCCGACAAGCGCATTGCCGCCGGTTACGCGCGCTAAAAATGACGCAAGGTCTGAAAGCAGTCCCGTTTCCGAAACCGCGCCCACAACGACAAAAATTCCTGTCAAAAAGAAAATCGACTCCCAGTCCAGTCCCTTGATGAGCGTTGCCGCGCCTTTTATTCCCTTGCGCTCGATTGCCGCATACCAAAAAACGCCGATTCCTCCAAGCAGCAGGACAAAAACTCCTGAAAGCCATTCAATTTCCGACTGCATAAACGAAATTGCCGCAAGTCCCGCAATCATCGTTCCTAAAAGGACGGCGGGAAAAAACGACAGGACTCTTGTCATCTCCACAGGAACTTTCTGCCGTGCATTCCGAAAATAATAGTAGAAGAAAACGCAGCCTGCAATCATTCCCGCTTGGATAAAAAAGAAAAGCGACGCGCGTCCTGCATGCACAAAAAAGTCATTGAATGTATAACCGGCGTAACTGGCAAAAATCATCGACGGCGGGTCGCCTACCAGCGTCGCCGTCCCCTCAAGGTTCGACATGACGGCAAGTCCCGCCATAAAATACGTGGGGTTGAGCGATAGTTTTTTTGACAGCGCAAGTGCAATCGGCGCCATAACAAGGACTGTCGCGACGTTTTCAACAAAAATCGAAATGATGCCGGTCATCGCGAGAATTAAAATGATTGCAATACCGGTAGACGGCGCGCGGCTGACAATCGCGTCTGCAATGCGGGCGGGGACGCGTGAATAGATGAACAGCGAGGCAATCGCCATGCTTCCGGCGTAAATCATCAGCACGTTCCAGTTGATAAGCGCGGTAACGGAATGAACGGCAGCGGAAAAACGCGCGCTCCCTGCGGCAGGAAAAATTTTACCCGGCAAAACAATACCAAGCGCAAGCAGAATGAGCGCAGCGGCGGCGGAAAATATTACTTTTTTGTCTTGAAACAAGATGACAAGCAGGTACATAAGAACCGCTGCGCATAAAACGAGCCATTTCATTTCCATATGGGCGGACTGTACACGAATATTGCAGAAAATTCCAGCGACGAAAAAGGTGTGCGTAAAAGCAGACAAAAGGGGATTGTGCAAGGCGGATTGCCAGACGATTTTCTGTCGTATCTCTAGATTTGACGGTACGTATTGCACTCTGTCTCTTGGTATATTGCAGCGGAGTTGACGTATAGGCTTCGCAGCCGCCTCTTTCTGAAGAGTCCTCCGCCGCATAGCAGCCGCACGGGACTGCGGCACGACGTCTTTTTTGCGGACGACGCGAACAAGACAAACGGAATGTCAATCAAGTGCGAAAGACGCAGCAAGGTTACGGCAGACAAGCACGACAGGTTGTTCGCATACAGCGGCTTTTCTGCAGGCCGTATAGACAGACGGGCAAAATTGCATTTTACGAAGAAATATTTAGACAGCTCAAACCGACTGCCGTAGTTTTAAAAAGGAAAAAATTCGTATTCGGGACGGCAGGCAGTTAAAATTAAAAAACCGCCTCATCTTGAAGCGGTTTTATATAAAGTCAAAAAATTACTGAGCATTTCCAGGCTGTGCTTCTTTGGGAACACGAACTTTCTTTTCAAGCCAGTCATTGCGGAAACAACGCGTGCACACTTTGAGTGTCCGTGTTTCACCGTCGATAACGGTCTTTACCGGCATCAGGTTCGGACGCCATGTACGGTGCGTATGGTTCATGGATTTACTCACTTTACTGCCGTGCATTACCCCTTTTCCGCAAATATCACAAGTTCTGGACATATTTATTACCTACCTTAAATCCACAATATTTGCGGTAATATAGTGATTTTAGATTTTTGTGTCAACGAAAAATGCTGGGCGCATTCCCTGCAAAACATTGCGTATCAAGGGGAAAAGTGAGATACTCAGGCGCAATTTGACGTGCGGCAGGCGGCTATTGTAGTCGTTCCACGCCGTTTTATACTGGAGTACTTTATGGAAAATAAAATCAATGTCGGTGTGCTGGGGGCCACGGGAATGGTCGGACAGCGTTATATTCATCTTTTAGAAAATCATCCGTGGTTTCATGTTACATTTGTTGCGGCAAGCCCTCGTTCCGCCGGAAAATCGTATAAGGACGCGACCGCGGGAAGATGGCTCATCGGCGCGGATATTCCTGCGGGTGTTGCCGAATTGACCGTTTATGACGCAAGCGATGTAAAAAATGCACTCGGCAAATGCAAATTCGTTTTTAGCGCGTTGGAAATGGATAAGGATGCAATCAAAGCATTGGAAGCCTCGTATGCGGCGGCAGGGATTCCCGTTGTCTCAAATGCAAGCGCAAATCGTTGGACGCCAGATGTTCCGATGCTCATTCCCGAAATCAATGCCGCCCATCTTGATGTTATCGCCGCGCAAAAAAAGCATAACGGCTGGGAAAAAGGCTTTGTTGCAGTCAAGCCAAACTGTTCGCTCCAAACGTACATGATGCCGCTTTTTGCCTTGCAGCAAGCAGGATTCCCCGTAAAACGCATGATTGTAACCACTTTGCAAGCGACAAGCGGCGCAGGGTATCCCGGCGTTCCGTCGTTCGACATGATTGACAATATCGTGCCGTATATCGGCGGCGAAGAAGAAAAAACGGAAAAAGAATGCCTTAAAATACTTGGAAGCGTCAAAAACGGTGCGATTGAAAATGCCGCGCTGCCGTTGGTCTCTGCGACCTGTACCCGCGTTCCCGTTGTTGACGGACATACGGCGTGCGTGAGTATGGAATTCGACCTGCCGGACAGCAAAAAGCCGTCGCTTGAGGAAATTGAGCGCGTTTGGACTTCGTTTACGTCGCTTCCGCAGGAATTAAAATTGCCGAGCGCGCCTGAACATCCGATTGTCGTACGGCATGAAGACAACCGCCCCCAGCCGCGCCGCGATCGCGAGACGGAAAAAGGCATGGCGTGCGTCATTGGGCGTTTGCGGAAATGTTCCGTCTTTGATGTAAAGTTTGTCGCGCTCAGTCACAACACAAAACGCGGAGCCGCTTTAGGTGGTATCCTAAACGCGGAACTTTTAAAAGCAAAGGGCTTTTTCGATAATCTGTAGATTTTTTGAGCGATTTTTTAAGAAAAAAGCGGATGGGAAAAATATAAGTTTAGAAGCCTTAATAGATTTTCCGTCCGCGGCACGTTTTCGTCCGGCGGGTTCTGCGGTGTCTCCCAAACACAACTGTGTGCCGTCTGCCTGCCTTTTATCTGCTGAAAAAATGTGCGGAGGAAACAAAACTGCAATACAGAGAAGTCGAAAGGCTGTTTGAAAGGGCGGCAATGCTTTCTCCGGCCTGTGAAAAGATTAATCAGCATACTCAGACGCAAGCGCCGGAGTGTTAAAACCTCCGCACGAATAACAGTGCCAGAGGAGACCTGTCTTCCAGTACGAAATCATTGCCCCTCCGCTGAAAACGCTGCTTAAATTTTGTATAACTTTATATTATATAATAAGTTACAATACTTCCAGTCCCTCATGACAGTCAATGCTGCGTGCTTTTGCGTGAATTTATTTTGCCGATTTAGTATAATAACAAAAGAGAGTTTAAGGATAATTTATGAATTACGGTTTTATTCGCTCGGCTTGCGTAAGTCCGAGATTGAAGGTTGCGGATTGCCGATACAACGCAGAGCAGATAATTGACGCTGCCGGCGCTGCGGCAAAAAAGGGTGCGTTTGTTATTGTCTTCCCGGAATTGAGCGTAAGCGGCTATTCATGCGGCGACTTATTTTTTCAAGATACGCTGCAAAAAGGAAGCATCAACGCTCTTGAGCGGATTGCAGATAAAACTGCCGGTTTAGATGCGCTGCTTGCAGTGGGAATGCCGCTTGTAAAAGACGGCATACTGTTTGACTGCGCGGTTTTTCTGCACAAGGGAAACGTTTTGGCGGCCATTCCGAAAACGTATATTGCCAATTACATGGAACTATACGAAAAACGCTACTTTGCTTCCGCGGCAAATCTTAAAGGAATCAATACGATTTACATTTCGCAAAAATTTAATTCCGTACCTTTTGGTGCGGATATTTTAATTTGCGACCGAAACAATCCGCGCCTCGTCATTGCGGCGGAGATTTGCGAGGACTTGTGGTCGCCGGTGCCTCCCTCGTCAAAGGCAAGTCTTGCCGGAGCGACGATGATTGTTAATCTTGCGGCAAGCAATGAAGTTATCGGAAAAGCCGAATACCGCAGACTTTTGATTAAGTCGCATTCATCAAGCAGTTTATGCGCGTATCTGTGCGCAGAAGCGGGGCATGACGAATCCACGCAAGATTTAATTTTTTCTGGACAAAGCATTATCGCCGAGTGCGGTACGATGCTTGCGGAAGCAAAAACATTTGAGACGGGCTCGATATGCGTAGATATCGACCTTGAGCGCATCGAAAAGGAACGGCAAAAGACAACTATTTTTGCAGACGTTGCGCCGGGCGTGTTTGCAAGTTACCGTCGTATCTATTTTGACGGGACTGCTGGTCGTAAACTCTACGAGCCTGATTCTTTCCTTCGTACTATCGAACCGTATCCTTTTATTCCGACTGAAGAAGGAACTCAAAAAGAGCGGTGCGCGTCCGTGATACAAATGCAGTCGGAGGCATTGGCAAAGCGGCTCAGGCATATCAATGCAAAGTCAGCCGTTGTAGGACTTTCAGGCGGATTGGATTCAACGCTTGCCTACCTTGTCATTTTGCGCGCGTTCGATATTTCCAAAATAGACCGCCGCGGCATTACGGCGGTTACAATGCCCTGTTTTGGCACAAGCGGACGGACATACAACAATGCGTGCGCGCTTGCAAAAAAAAGCGGTACGTCATTTCGGGAAGTAAATATTGCCAACTCCGTGCTCATGCACTTTAAAGATATCGGGCATGATGCAAATATCCATGATGTTGTGTACGAAAATGCGCAGGCTCGGGAGCGGACGCAGATTTTGATGGATATTGCTAATCAGACGGGGGGACTAGTTATAGGCACCGACAATTTATCGGAAATTGCTCTCGGCTGGTGCACGTACAACGGCGACCATATGTCGATGTATGCAGTCAATTCTTCCGTGCCGAAAACGCTTGTCCGCCATCTTGTGGAATATTTTGCGCTGACTATAAGCGATGTTGAACTGTCCGCCGTGCTGCGCGATATTCTTGATACGCCGGTCAGTCCCGAACTTTTGCCGCCCAAAAGCGGCGTTATTTCTCAAAAAACAGAAGATATTGTGGGACCGTACGAACTCCACGATTTTTTCCTCTATTATATGCTGCGGTTCGGCTTCAGCCCTGCGAAGATTCTTTTTCTTGCCGACTCAACGCCCCTTCCCTATTCGCATGAAGAAAAACTGCGTTGGATGCGCACGTTCTATTCCCGCTTTTTTTCGCAGCAATTTAAGCGTTCGGCAATGCCTGACGGCGCAAAAGTGGGGACGGTTTCGCTTTCTCCGCGCGGAGACTGGCGTATGCCGAGCGACGCTTCCGGCGAAATGTGGCTTTCTGAACTTGCCGAACTTACCTAATGCTTAGTTACGTGCATGATTTTCATGCAGGAAATCACGGCGACGTCTTAAAACATACGGCGCTCGCCGTGATTTTAGAACATCTCAACAAAAAAGATAAACCGTACACATTTTTTGATTCGCACGCAGGTTCGGGCGTTTACAACCTTGCTGACGAACGCGCGGCAAAAACCGGCGAAAGCGCCCGCGGGATTGTGCGCTTAAAGAAATTTTGCACAGTGAATTCCAACCGGATTCCTGACGGATTAAAACCCTATCTTTCGGAAATCGAGCGGTATGACGTACAGGGACTATACCCCGGCTCTCCGCGGATTGCAGCGGATTTTATGCGCGGCTGCGATAAATTGATTCTTTCAGAACTGCACCCTGCCGCCTGCAAAATGCTGCGAACGTCGCTGCGGGAACCCTTTGCCGCCGTGCACCGGAGAGACGGCTGGGAAATGTTGACTGCATTAACGCCGCCTGTAATAAAACGCGGAGCGGCGCTTATAGACCCCAGTTACGAACTTGAAAGCGACTATGACTGTGCGGCAGATACTATTATCAAAGTGCACCACAGATGGCGGACGGGAATTATTGCGCTTTGGTATCCGCTTTTGGCGTATCGAATGCATCGTATCGTCGGCATGAAAGAAAAGATTGTACGTGCTGTAAAGAGCGTTGACACAACAGCAGAGATATTGAGCGCAGAATTGTGCGTTGCTTCCGCCGCCTCGCATACGGAAGTCCCCCTCCAGAAATTAAACGCCGACAACGCGCCGCGTATGTACGGCAGCGGTATGCTGATAATCAATTTTCCGTGGCAACTCGATAAAACCTTGCGCGAAATCCTGCCGTTTCTTGCGGAAAGTTTGAGCGGCGGCGACGGCAGTTGGAGTGTGGAAACCGAGTTTTAAATTCAGTGGTTAATACTTCATTAAATCAGGAGTTGCATTCCCGATTTACAGGAGTTGTAAGTTCGTAATACAGTTATTGAAAATTGACTTTGCGGTATTCCGCTTCGTATTCCGACGAGGGATAAAAAGTTTGAAATCACTGCGACGGTATGCGGTTTGCCGGACCTTGCCGGCCTTACGGAATGAAAGCCGCATTTTAGGTATGCAGTTTGACGTCTCGTTTTCTTTCATGCTCGTATCACTTTAGCGCCTGCTGCCAGCTTGGCTCGTCTGCCGCCATGCTTTTACAGTCCCGTCTCGTTTCTGAGAGCGGTAACAGCGACTTCGACTGCGCTTGAGGCAATATTATACGGAGTTCCCGGCGTAAGCATGGACGCGGCTTCCGCAAAGCGGCCGGCGTTTATCGTTTCGGCGACTTTCCCTGCCTCGTTGTGAAAGTCCTTGTGCTTTTCAAGGCAGTTGGTATAACTCGACAAGCAAAAATATTTTTCTTTTGCTTCTCCGTAGAGCCAATGACCAAATTCGCAGCAGTCATCTTTAGAAATGGTGAGCGCGTCAAGTTTTTCATGCGAATCGATGGCATTGCGGAGTTTTGTCTTCCACGCTTTGTGTTTTTTTACCATCAGCGCAAGGTCGATTGTTGGACGGGAGACGCGCTCGCCCGGACGGATATTGCACGCTTCTATCGTCGCGCTTACTTTGAATTTCTTTACTTCGTTTGAAAGGTTTTCGATGCTCGCCTTATTCTTTTGCGCAATTTCCGTAACTTCTTCCACTGCGCTGTTAATCTGCATTGCGCCGGCAGCCATTTCCGTTACGCTGTTTGCAATACTGTCGGACATTTTTCCGAGCCGCTCCATTTCACTTGCAACCAAATTGCTGCCGTTGAGCATTTCGTGGGAATTATTTTTTGCATTGTGCGCCATCTGACCAATCGTCTGCATCGCCTGCGTAATGCGTCCGCTTCCTGAACTCTGCTCCTGCATTGCGCTCATAATGCTGTGTTCCTGCGCTTTTGTTTTTTCCGCCAGCGTAAAAATAGTGTCGAACTGCGCTGCAACGGAAGCGGCAGACTCATTGACGCGCGTAATTTTTTCTTTTAAGTCCTTGAGAATGAGCGTAATGTGCTTTCCGTGCGTATTCGATTCTTCGGCAAGTTTTCTGATTTCATCTGCGACAACCGCAAAGCCCTTGCCCGACTCCCCCGCGTGAGCCGCTTCAATCGCCGCATTCATGGCAAGCAGGTTCGTTTGCTCCGCGATATTTTGAATAATCACGCTCGTTTCAAAGAGGACTTCAGAGCCGTCATCTACCGCCTTACTTAAGCCCACTGTCTCGCTGATAACTGTCTTTCCCGTGTCGGTCGCGCGATTCAAGTCCTCAAGCGTTTTAAGATTATTTTGAATAACCGTGGCAACCGAGCGGATATTAGAAACCATGTGTTCAATTTCCGAAGACGATATATCAATCGTTTCCGTCTGCGTTTTGATGTGCTCGTCGAGGTTTTCAATCGTCTTCATCATAACTTGCAACGACGCGCCGACTGCAACAACGCTCGATGCATGCGTTGTCATTTGATTTTTTACTTCGTCGATGTGCGTACTGATTTGCCGAATGGAACTTGCTGTTTCAATCGTGCTTGCGTTCAATTCGTCGCCGATATCCTGCATGACTTTCGCGTTCCCGCCGACTGCCCGAACAGACGAGCCGATTTTTTCAAGCGTTTCGTTAAAATATTGCGAAAGTTCCGCAATCTCGTCGCGCCCCTTCACCGGAAGTCTGACTGTCAAGTCGCCGTCTCCCTCGGCAATGTCTTTGAGCATTCCGCTGACTGAAATAAGCGGCTTACTGATGATAAGTCGAATAAGAATGCTGAGCGCCGCGATGATTGCAAGCAGACTGAGCGCATATTGAATGATTGTAACGGTGAGCGCCTTCCGCGCAGGTTCAACGATAAGAGCGCGCGACGTTACCGATATAAAAACCCATTTTTCATCGATTCCTTTGAGTGTTACCGGCACAAAAATGAATTCAGAAATAAGCCCCGACGTCCGCGAGCGGAACGTATGCTGTGCGATTTCGCCTTTTTGTATGTTGCGGAAGACGAGTTTTAATTCCGCCCTGTCGTTGAACTCGTTTTTAAGAACGCGGGATGGGTCAACGCCGTTTGCAACGATTGTTCCGTCCGCCGCGCACAGAAATTTGAAATTCTCTTTGACTGTCCCCGGCAGTTTTTCTGTCATGCGCTGAATGCGCGTTACGTCGAGGTTTGTGCAATACACGCCGACTGCTTTGCCTTCAAAGAAAATGGGGGCGGCAAGCGTTACAAGGATTTTTTTATCAAACGGAAAGGGTGGAATGACGACTAATTTTTGGTGTTTCATCGGTTCGACATACCATGCGTCTTCTTGGTCATCGTACAGTTCGTCTACCATTCTGATTGTAATGCCGGAGTCAAGTTTTTGCGTATACAGGCTAAAGCGCCCGTCGGGACCGTAAAAACCGTCTCCTGCAAACGCAGCATCTTTTTTATCAAATGCGTCCGTTTCAAAAATAAGTCCCATACTGGCAAGCATTTCATTTCTATCGAGAAAATCCTGCATATGACGCTTTAAACGGTCGCGGCTGCGCTGTTCAGGCGGCAGTTTTAACTCTTCTTGAACGACGCCGTCCCAGTCCCGATATGTTTGATACGCATTGGAGAAAAATTCGGCGATGTTTGCTGCCATCAATTTGTTTTCTTCGGTGAGTTTTTCAGTGCGGTCGGTCATGTTAGACTGGTAGTTCTGCGTGCCGTCATAAGCCGCTTTTCCGGCAAAAAGGACAAAAAGCAATGCGCCGATAACCAGCGTCAGTTTAAATCCCAAGCCCCGCCGCCTTTGAAACATTGCATAAGAAAGTCCTGTAAAGTTGCCGCCGCGTCCGTTTTCCGTAGTCATAATCAGACCTCCGCTACCTCATTTTCGGCACATCGCCGTACCGGTATAACAGGATTGTTTTGAACGGCGGCAGCGGGCGGCATAGAATGGGGTTTGAACGATTTAACGGAAGTTCCGCCCGCCCACGTTTTGCCGTATGGCAAAACGTGCGGGAAAGGGAGTTTATCGGGCGGGAAGACGGAACTTTTAAAGGCGGTAAAAAGAGGGGGTTGAAAAACACAATCAACAAGCCCGACGCAATCGTCGAGGTATTAAACCCTCCGCACGAATAAAATGACCGCTTTCACGAGAATATTTGCACTCTCCGCAGATCAGGGGTACCCGTCCGCTCGGCTCAGACCCGCACATCCGCTTGGCTCAGGGGGGGGGGGACACATTCGCTTGAATCAGACCTGCCCATCATAGCGGCGGAAAAAAAGAAAATTGAAAAACTCGCTCGGGCTTTCTAAACTCCTAATGAGAATCCTCCCCTGCTGAATCTCCCTGCTATTTATGCTAAATTACGCATTATCCATTACGAATCACCAATTACTTACGCAGGAGGATATATGGATTTTATAGCGCATTTAATCGAACGCTATCCGGCTCTCAACGTTTGCGAGGGCGACATTCGGGAAGCGTGCAGGATTTTGATTGCGTCCTACGAAGCGGGCGGAAAACTGCTTGTTGCGGGAAACGGCGGAAGCGCTGCGGACAGCGACCACATTACGGGTGAACTTTTAAAAAGTTTTGTAAAAAAGCGCGCGCCGTCAAAAGAATTTTTAAGCCGTCTTTCGGTAATCGATGCGGAAACGGGCGCGTATCTTTCCGATAAACTGCAAGGCTCGCTTCCGGCGGTTGCGCTTACGAACAACAGCGCCGTTATGACGGCAAGCCTCAATGACGTTGACGGGAATGCGCTGTTCGCTCAGCAAGTCAACGGGCTGGGAAAGTCGGAAGACGTGTTTTTAGGCATTTCGACGTCGGGAAACTCAAAAGACATCGTATATGCGATGACGGTCGCAAAGGCAAAGGGATTAAAAACCGTCGCGCTTTCAGGCAGGGACGGCGGCAAACTCAAACGTCTTGCCGACGTTTCGATTGTCGCACCGGAGACGGAAACATACAAAATCCAAGAATTGCATTTGCCGATCTATCACGCGCTCTGTCTCCAAGTCGAAGAGCATTTTTTTCCGGAGTAAGGCATGAAGACAGTCATAATGGCAGGCGGCAAAGGGACGCGCATTGCGTCAGTGCGGAGCGACGTTCCCAAACCCATGATTGAAATTTGCGGAAAGCCGATTTTGCAATATCAAATTGAAAACCTTAAAGCCTTCGGACTGACCGATATTCGGCTTGTCATCGGGCATTTGGGCGATTCGATTAAGCGGTATTTCGGAAACGGTGAAAAATTCGGCGTGAATATCACGTATTTTGAAGAGACGGAGCCGCTGGGGACGGCGGGCGCGCTGTTTAAGATGAACGACCTCACGGAAGACTTCTTGCTGCTCTGCGGCGACGTTATTTTCGACATCGACTTCAATCGCTTTATTGCTTTCCACACAGCGCACCGCGCATGGGCAACGCTCCTTTCCCATCCGAACGGGCACCCGTACGACAGCTCTCTTTTAGTTACGCGGATTCTTCCTCCGCAAACGCCTGGCGGACTGCCGGAAGATTCTCATCAAGTCATTCAGTGGCTCAACAAAGAGGATGAGCGGCTGTACTACAAAAACCGCGTCAACGCCGGAATAGAAATTATTTCCCCGCAATTACTCAAATCGGCGGCGGAATCTTTTGGACGGCAGGGAGCGGTGCCGCAAAAAATCGACCTTGACCGCGATGTCCTCAAACCGAATATCAAAAGCGGAAAGATTTTTGCCTACGATTCGCCTGAATATATCAAGGACATGGGGACGCCGGAGCGTTACTACGAAACGCAGGAGGACATCAAAAGCGGCAAAGTGCGCGCGCGAAACCTTTCGCATAAGCAAAAATGCGTTTTCCTCGACCGCGACGGGACGCTCAACAAATCGAACGGCTTTATAACGAAGCCGGATGACTTTGAACTGTTGCCCGGCGCGGCGGAAGCGGTGCGGCTCATCAACAAAAGCGGCTATCTTGCAATCGTCGTAACGAACCAGCCGGTTATTGCCCGCGGGGACTGCACGTTTGAAGAACTTGCCGTCATTCACAACAAGATGGAAACCGAACTCGGCAAGGCGGGCGCCTTTATCGATGCGCTGTATTTTTGTCCGCACCACCCGGACAAGGGATTTGCAGGAGAGCGCGCCGAATACAAATGCCAATGCAAGTGCCGAAAGCCCGCTATAGGAATGCTTTTGCAGGCAGCAGAAGACTTTAATATCGATTTGACGCAATCGTACATGGCAGGCGACAACGCGAACGACATTTTGGCAGGGGTCAGCGCCGGCTGCGAGCAAACAGTGCTCCTTGCAAGCGACATCGGACTTTTGGACTATGT
>CAUTOZ010000064.1:0-14401 GCA_963539635.1 uncultured Treponema sp. | reverse complement strand
GTGTTTTCAACGCTTTCGATGATTGCAGGCAGGCAGAGTATTACGGCTCAAACGCCGTATTTTGCAGGGCTTGGACTTTTGGTCGTCATACGCGGATTGTGCAATATGGCGGCGGATAAGGAAAAACACAATGCGGGGTTTGATATTGTGCAGCAAATCAGGGAGCGGATGATTATCAAACTCAAACAATTCAGTCTCGGCTTTTATACCGACGAAAAACTTGGTGAGATTAACACAATTCTGCACAAAGACGCAGATACGATGTCGATGGTGGTCGGTCATGTGTGGTCTCGTATGTTCGGGGACTTTTTAGCGGCAGCGGCGATTTTGGTATTCCTTGCCGTAACGGACGGTGCGCTTGCAGTCCTTATGGTGCCGGCAATGCTTCCGGCTCTTTTCTTTTTGGCATATTCGCTCAAGAAGGCAAAAAATGTCGAAAATGCAAACAATACCGCGCAAATTGATATGATAAATCTGTTTGTCGAATACGTCCGCGGAATGCCCGTGCTCAAAAGTTTTGCAAATAACACGCTGCTTGATTCTTCACTTGCGCAAAAAACGGAGCGTTTCGGAAATACGAGCACGAAGGCAGCAGCGTTTAAGGCGAAAGAACTTTCCGTGTTCGGCTTTTTACTTGACGCTGCCTATTTTACGCTTCTTGCGCTGGGCTCAGTCTTTGTTTTGCGCGGGCGGCTTTCGGTTCAATCGTTTATCATTTTTGCAGTCCTTTCAAAAGAATTTTATAAGCCGTTCGCACAGATGGAAACGCACTATATGTACTTCGTTTCCGCAAGCGATTCTTACCGGCGGCTGGGGAAAATCCTCTACGGCGCGGTAATTGCAGATAAGAGCGGCGGCACTGTACCGGAGCGCAATGACATTACGTTTACGGATGTCGGTTTTTCGTATCAGCATGATGACTTCAAATTGGAGCATATCGATTTTACGCTCGGCGAAAAAACAATGACGGCTCTTGCAGGTGAATCAGGAAGCGGCAAGACGACTGTCACGCACTTGCTCCTCCGGTTTTATGAAGTTGAACGCGGCTGTATTCGTTTAGGCGGTACGGACATTCGAGATATTCCCTACGACGAATTACTGAACCGCATCAGTATTGTCATGCAAAATGTGCAGCTTTTTGATACGAGCATTGAAGAAAATATCCGCGTCGGTAAAAAAGGCTCCTCAAAAGAAGCGATTATCGAAGCCTGCAAAAAAGCGCGTATTCACGATTTTATTATGAGCCTGCCCGACGGGTACGAAACGCATATCGGAGAGAACGGCGCGCTGTTATCGGGCGGACAGCGGCAGCGGATTTCCATCGCGCGCTCCTTTTTAAAAGACGCTCCGATTTTGATTCTCGACGAGATGACCAGCAATGTCGATCCGGTAAACGAAGCGTTAATACAGGAGGCGGTTACGGAACTTGCAAAAAACAGAACTGTGTTGATTATTGCGCATCATTTACAGACGATACAAAACGCGGACAAGATTTTAGTTTTTAAGGCAGGACGACTAAAAGAGGCGGGAACACATGAGACACTGCTTTCCTGCGGCGGTGAATATGCCGCTTTGTGGAAGAGCGGGGCAGGAGGTTGTTACGAGGTTTGACAGAAGGAACGGTGCGCCGCCTGCGGCACGTTTGCCGGAGAACGCCGCTGCCGTTTGAGAAAGTGTGTTTTTTGGTTTTAGCCAAGGCTGAATGGCAGGCGATATTGGTTTGCTGCAAACTTGCGAAAGACGCAGCTTCGGGGCAGACAGTTGTTACGGGGTTTGACAGGCTCAATGGAGTTACGCAGGCGGCAAAAGGTACTTGAAAGATGTAACGGAGTCAGGGGGCGGGGAGAACGGAGGTTGAGAGGATTTAACGAGGCGGCCGGCGGGCAAAAAGAGTTTGACAGATGTAGCGGACTTACGCGGGTGGCACGTTTGCCGGAGAACGCCGCTTCATTATAAAAGCGTCATTCCTCCCGCCCGCCTGACACCGCTTTCATTGACTGCTGCATAAGCAAAGTCTTGTGCCGGCGGCATCTCATTGTATCTGCAAAATATCGCCTTTCTGCTTAAGCGGCCGTCCGACACACTCCGTCAAATTATTCACCCTCCGTTACTACCGTTTTCATTTTATCTTTGCAGCGCTTCAAGCGGACTGGAGGACAGAAAAAAAGTGTAAAAGATTTACCGCAGCAGCCCTCCGTTCTCAATTTTTTCATATGGAAAAATTACGGGAAAATATTTAAGGCAGTTGTCCCTACAACAGGTTTTAGCCATACTCATCCTGCTGCGTTGACTGTTACAAAACTCGTTTTGGCTCTTACCTGGAGGATCTTTACGGCGGTGCTTGTGTCGTCGGAGTTTATGCAAAAGAGTACTTCGGCTGCTGCGGCAGCCTGTCAAAATCCGCGCATCCTTTCAATATTTTATAAATACAAAACTTGACAGATGAAATTTCGGCTTTTAAAATGATAAAATGTGTTCGAAAGTAAAGACGTCGAACAAATGTATTGTACCGCTGCGGGAGGCGCCCCTCCGCCTCGTTTATTTTAATTCCTAGGAGTTTTATATGAAAAAACTAAAAACTGCGCTGCCCGCGCTGCTCTTTACGTTTGTTTCAGCGGCGCTTTTTGCCAAGGAGAAAGTGTCTGCTCCTCTTGAAATTACGATTTTACACATCAACGACCATCATTCGCACTTGGAGCCGGAAGAAATCGAAATGACGATTAACGGCGTAAAAACTAAAACGCACATCGGCGGCTATCCTGAACTCGTGCACCAAATCAAAGAAATTAAAAAGACTGCAAAAAATCCGATAACGCTCCATTCCGGAGACGCGCTGACGGGTACGCTGTATTTTACGCTTTTTGCGGGCAAAGCCGACGCAGAAATGATGAACGTTACTGGTTTTGATTTTTTTACGCTCGGCAATCACGAATTCGATACAGGCAACGAAGGACTAAAAAAATTCCTCGACTTTTTAAAAGTTCCCGTTATTTCAAGCAATGTAACGCCGGATAAAAGCAGTATTTTGTTCGGTATGTGGAAGCCTTACGGCATTCTTGAGGTAGAAGGGCAAAAAGTCGGCGTTATCGGTTTGGACACAGTGAAAAAAACGGTTGATTCCTCGAGTCCCGGAAAGGACATTACGTTTACGGACGAAGTAAAAACTGCGCAAAAATACGCGAACGCGCTTAAAAAGCAGGGAATCAACAAAATCATTTTGCTTTCTCATGGAGGAGCGGAAAAGAATTTTGAAATTGCAAAAAAAGTTTCCGGCATAGACATCATTGTTACCGGCGATTCGCACTGGCTTTTCGGAGTTGATGGAATGAAAGCCTCCGGTTTGCCGGTGCGTGCTGATTATCCAATGCAATTTTTGTCGCCTGCAAAAGAGCCGGTTTATGTCGTTGAAGGCTGGGAATATTCCAAATTGGTCGGCGAATTAAACGTTCAATTTGATGAAAAAGGAATTGTAAGGAGCGTAAAAGGAAATCCGCACGTCCTCATGCACACCGATTGGTTTCAGAGAAAGGATGCAGACGGTAAAAAATACGAGCCGGCTGGAAAAGAGAAGGCTGACATTATCGCAGCCCTTAAAAAAATGCCGTTTATTTCGTTTCCGCAGGCAGACGAGGAAGCGGCAGCCATTCTTACAAAATATACGACGGAAAAACAGTCGCTCGGAAAAGAAATTGTCGGCACAATACAGGGTGAAGCGATGCCCGGCGGCTCTGCAAACCGGATTCCCAATACGGCAAACCCGCGCGGCTCTGCTGCAACGCGCTTTGTCGCCGAGACCATGCTTTCCGAAATCAAAAATCTTGGAAAAGGCAATATCGACTTTACGATTCAAAACTCAGGCGGCATTCGTGCAGATATTTTTCCCGGCGAAGTAACGTTCAACGATGCGTATACGTTCCTGCCGTTTGGCAATACGCTTTTTATTACGGACGTAACCGGCGCGGAAGTAAAACGAATTTTGGAAGACGCGCTTTCCTTTTCGCTTGAAGGCGGTTCTACCGGCGCGTTCCCTTACGGCGCAGGCATTCGCTACGAAGCCAATCAGTACAAGGATAAAGCGGGAAACCGGCTTGTCAAAGTTGAAGTGCAAAACCGTACGACAGGCGGGTGGGAAGCAATAAAGGATTCTGCTATGTACCGGCTGGGCACAAATTCGTATATCGCAGGGGGAAAGGACGGGTATAAAACGCTTTCAGAAGTTGTAAAAGTGCGCGGTGGCGAAGATATGCACTTACCGGACGCAGAATCCTTTATTAAATTCCTTAAAACGCACCCGAACTTCAACTCGTACACGGAATCGAACGTCGTTTTCCATTTTGACCCGAAAAACGAAATAAAAAAGAATTAAAGGCTTTTTTAAGCCTTAAAAAAAAGGAGGCTGCGTCCTTGCAGGGCATAAAAAGTGCTTCGCAGAGACGCTTTATTCGTGCGGAGGGGTTAATACCCCGACGCTTGCGTCAGGGGTGTTGATTTACAATCCGCGTTTCGTGTTTTCCGGTGCGGAGGTCTATAAAGCGCGTGAACAGCGATATTTTGTTGTCGGCGTTAAGATTTTTCCAAATTGCGCCGGTAAAGTCATCGAGGGAGCCTTTGAGCGTTATCCGTTTGGGCTCGCCTTCAAAAGATGGGAGCGGATTTCCGTCATCTTGGTAGGTGTGGATAAATCGTCCTTCTCCGTTTTGTAGCGTGTCAAACGAAAAAATAAAGCGGGCGCAGTCTGCCGGAGTTCCGTCCGCTGTTTTAGCAATCGCAAGTTCAAAATGCGGTGCGGAATCGGCAATAGTGATGAGGGCAGCAATGCGCGGGGTATAGTGCGGTGCGTCGGGTTCAAACGTGAACGTCTGCCACACTTGCAAAAAAGTTTCTCCGCGTTCAAGAGCGTTGAAAATGTCGTCCGTATGACTGCCGTTTGAAATAATCGTGTGCGCACCGAGTACTCGGACAGGCGGATAGATGATAAGTCGTGCGTCCGTTAATTTTGCGGGGTCGAACGCTTCTGTCCGAATGCCCTCTCCGTCGCGGACAAAAATGCGGTTGCGGCTGTTTTCACTGCGTCCTGTAATAAAATACGCTGTCGCCGCGCGCGTTCCGTCTTCGGACTTTCCGACGATAATCCCTCGTCCCAGATATTTTTGCGCCGCGAGCGCCGTTTCCAATCGTTGTGCTTCCATAGATAGTATCATATCTTGAACGACGCCAGTGTCAAGGCGACGTCATAAACGGTTCCGCAGGAGGGAGAGGCAGCAGGGAATTGTTGGGTGCTGCCGGAGTTCGTAACCAGTATTTCGTTTCAATGCCGTGCGGCATTTCTGCTTCCCGCTTCCCAATTACAAATTCCCAATTACAAATTATTTATCCCCCCTCCGCCGATTGATTAAACTGCCTTCCAAAAATACAATAGCGTCCGTGGCAAAGTTTGAGCGGAAAACAAAAGAAGAGCGCAAGGCGGAAATCATAAATGCGGCAAAGCGCGTATTTTTGAGCAAGGGCTACCGGTATGCGACGATGGAAGACGTAGTCGCGGCGACAAGCCTTTCCAAAGGCGGCGTGTACCAGTACTACAAAAGCACAAAGGCGATTATGTTCGACATAATGCAGGGCGGAAATTATTTCCGCTATCACCGGACGGAAGAATTGATTGCCGCAATGCCTAAAACCAGCGATATTTTTGCAGTCGTCGCGAATGCAGTCATGGCAAAAATATTTGACCGCACACCTGAAAAACGCCTCTACCTCATGTTTTTGTTTGAAATCCTCTACGATAAAGAAACGGAAGATTTGTTTTTTAAACTTGAAGAACAAAGCTTCGCGCTCATAGTCGAAAATATCAGATCCATCGTAAGGCGGACAGGAAAAATGGATTTTTTTGCCAGCGAGGACTTTACGCGCTTCGTGTTTCCCAAACTGTATATGCGCATTTTAAACGGCGTTCTTGTTATATATGAACTATTCAGCGACAAAGACATTTTTGAAAACAACCGCGATAAAGTTTATAGCGTAGTGTACGATATCGTAAAAAAGTCGTTTGAAGCGTGCGGACGTCTTTTGCCTGCTTGAAAACCAGCCGGCATTTTCGTATAATTATTGAAATAAATCTTAAGAAATGAATAAATATGCAAGTCTTTTTCAAATATCCGCCCATTAAAAAAAGGAGCATCTATGTTCAAAAAAAATAATTCAGGTTTGTTTATCAAAAAACTTTCCGCGCTTGCCGAATGCAACGACCCGATAAAGCCCGCGCTCTACGCACAATACGACGTAAAGCGGGGACTTCGCAATGCGAACGGTACCGGTGTTTTAGTCGGACTGACGAACGTCGGCGATGTCGTCGGCTATCGTATCGGCGAAAACGGAGAAAAAATCCCAATTCCCGGCAGACTTTTATACCGCGGCTACGACGTCGTTGACCTTGTAAAAGATGCGGAAAAGTCCAATCAATTCGGCTATGAGCAGTGCGCCTATCTTTTGCTTTTTGGGGACTTACCGACGCAAACGCAGTTGGACGAATTCCGCGCATTTATCGGCATGAGCCGTACGCTTCCGCCAAATTTTACCGAAGACATGATTATGAAAGCGCCCTCGAACGACATTATGAATAAAATGCAGCGCGGCGTTCTTGCAAGCTATTCCTACGATGAAGCGCCGGAAGACCGCTCCGTCGCAAATATTTTGCGCCAGTGCATTGAACTCATTTCGCGCTTTTCTACGCTCGCAGCCTACGGCTATCAGGCAAAACGGCGTTACTACGACCAAAAAAGTATGTACATTCACAATCCGCTGCCTTCTCTTTCGACTGCGGAAAACTTTTTGCACCTTATCCGTCCCGACACTGAATACACAAAACTTGAGGCGGATATTCTCGACTTGTCGCTCATCCTGCACGCCGAACACGGCGGCGGAAACAACTCCTCTTTCAGCGTTCATGTTATTTCGTCAGCAGACACAGACACCTATTCTGCAATCGCGGCGGCAGTCGGCTCTCTCAAAGGCCGCAGACACGGCGGGGCGAATGTCCGCGCAGCCGAGATGATGGACGAAATCAAAGCGAATGTAAAAGATTGGACGAACGAAAAGGAAGTGAGCGACTATATTTACAAAATCGCTAAAGGCGGCGCATTCGACAGGACAGGACTCGTCTACGGAATGGGACACGCCGTTTATACCGTCAGCGACCCGCGCCAAATTCTTTTACGCGATAAGGCGGAAAAACTTGCGGCAGAAAAAGGGTGCATGGACGAGTACGGACTGTATCGGACAGTTGAAAAATGTGCGCCGGAAATCATTATGACGCTCCACGAATCTAAAAAGGGTATTTGTCCCAATGTGGACTTTTATTCAGGCTTTGTATACGGAATGCTCAATATTCCGCGCGAATTGTATACGCCTCTTTTCGCCATTTCCCGCATTGCCGGCTGGTCTGCGCACCGCATTGAAGAAATCGTCGCAGGCGGACGCATTTACCGTCCCGCGTTCAAAAATGTCTGTGAAGAGCGTCCCTTTGTCCCCATAGAAGAGCGGATTGCAAAACGCACAAGACGGGCGCGGACGGGAAAAGCATAGGGCATCTCGAAAAACTCGCTTTTTGCGATTTTTTCGAGATTGCGACGAGTTGTAACTCGCTGTATTATCGCGAGTTACAACATCGCATTTTCAAAGTTACCTCTAAAAACTGAAGTTTTTAGAGGTTCCCTATAATTTAAATGATTGAACTGGGGTGCCGCGTACGGCGGACAGGAGGAAACGCGGTTTTCTACGCGGGAGTTTCTTTTTCAGGACGGTGTGAATGAGTTTTGAGCGCATTGATAAAATCCTTTCGCACGAAGGATTTGGCACACGGAAAGAAATCAAACGGCTTTTACGTTCCGGCGCAGTAACGGTAAACGGCGAGCGCATTACGGACGCAAGCGCCAAGATAAGTGCAGGGACGGATGAAATTACGGTGTGCGGCAAGCCCGTTGCGTTGCGCACCCACGTCTATCTTATGATGAATAAAAGCAGCGGCGCGGTATGTGCGCATAAAGACGGACTGCACCGCACCGTATTTGACTTTTTGGACGAGCGGTACCGCACGGGCAGGCTATTGGACGAGCTGCACCTTGTCGGCAGGCTCGATCTCGACACCGAAGGGCTTTTGCTTTTTACGACGGACGGCAAATTGACGCACCGCATTACCTCTCCAAAGTCAGATATTCCAAAAACATATTTTGTTCGTCTCTGTAATGCGGAGAGCGAAGAACGGCAGCGGAATATTACCGCATGCTTTGCTCAAGGCATTCGCATTCCAGCAGAAGACAATGATGGGGAAGCGGATTGTAAAAGCGCAGCGCTCCGCTGGTTTTCCGCCGAGGAATGTGCGCTTACAATCCGCGAAGGCCGGTATCATCAAGTAAAACGGATGTTCAAAGCCGTCGGCAATGCAGTTTCCTATCTTAAACGCACTGCCGTTGCGGCCCTTGTGCTTGACGAAACTCTTTTGCCCGGCGAATACCGCGAGTTGACGGCAGAGGAAATACAGTCGCTGATAAAGAGCGCGGCAGGTACAGAAAAGGAATAAAAATAACGACCGCAGGCGGCTGCGGGCGGGACGGGCGGCAGAGAATGTCGTTTGAAAGATACAATTTGGTTCCGCCCGCCCGCGTTTTTGTTAGAAACAAAAACGTGCGATAAAAACTGTTTGCCGCGGTGCAGTATTTTCATCATCCAGCGTGCTGACAGTGTGTCGAAATATTCGTGTGTCATAGTCGTGCCGCCTGTGTAAAAATGGATAATATATGATATTCGAGTATACTAAATTCTATCGCTTGGACAATGAGGACTAAAAAATAATCGCGCCTGCCATATAAAACTACCATAAAATTATTGTACTGGTGTACCAATGCACGAAAGCAGCATTGTATTCTTCATATTTACAGACAGGACTAAATGCCCTATTTTCTTCCGTACGCTAAGTCAAAAGGAGAAACGAATGGAAAAAATATGTCATTCCATTGAAGAATTGGTTGGTAAAACGCCGCTGCTTGAATTGTGTCGTATCGAAAAGGAATTCAACCTTGCTGCAAGGATTCTTGCAAAACTTGAATATTTTAATCCCGCCGGCAGCGTAAAAGACCGCGTTGCTGTCGCTATGATTGACGATGCAGAAAAAAAAGGGCTGCTTACCAAAGATTCGGTAATTATCGAGCCGACATCGGGAAACACGGGGATTGGGCTTGCCTGCATTGCAGCGGCGCGCGGATATAAAGCGATAATCGTCATGCCCGACACGATGAGCCGTGAGCGGCGGCAGCTCATTGCGGCATTCGGCGCGGAAATCGTACTTTCTGAAGGGACGCTGGGCATGAAAGGCGCGATTAAAAAGGCGGAAGCGCTTTCTCGACAGTATCCGAAAAGTTTTATTCCCGCGCAGTTCGATAATCCTGCGAATGCGGATGCGCACCGGCTTTCAACCGGTCCTGAAATTTGGGAAGGCAGTGATGGTGCCGTCGATATTTTTGTTGCGGGAGTGGGAACGGGCGGAACGATTACCGGTGCAGGAGAGTATTTAAAATCGATGAAACGGGGCGTAAGAGTCATTGCCGTTGAACCGGCGTCTTCTGCCGTCCTTTCGGGCGAGACGAGCGGCGCTCATGGAATTCAAGGAATTGGGGCGGGGTTTGTGCCGTCCGTCTTAAACACAAAGATTTTTGACGAAGTTATAAAAGTGAGCGATGACGATGCATTTGTGCATACGCGGCTTGCTGCCGAAAAAGAGGGCGTGTTTGCAGGGATTTCCTCCGGAGCGGCGCTTGCCGCTGCCTTGACGCTTGCCCGCCGGAGCGAAAACATCGGCAAAACGATTGTTGCGCTCTTCCCTGATTCGGGCAGCCGCTATCTTTCTGCGGCAGTGTTTGCATAATGGGAATGGGCGGGCGTGAACAGTATCGGTAACCGGAGATTTCTCCATCAAACGGAACTGCCGCACCTTGCCTTGCCGCCGCGTATTTTGTTACGAAAAATGCATATTCATGCAGCAAAACGGTGTCCTTGAACTTCATTTTCTGTAAGTTTGCCGCAAACAAACTTGTGCAGGCGGAATACAGTTATGTCTTCATAATTCCTTTCTGTGCCCAATCCGTCTCAAAAATAGTGTCCTGCAAGAATATCCATATTCGGACAGCATGTGGATATTCTTGCAGCGGGCAGGAACTCCATTAAATCTTTCAAGCGTAGTTTTTACCGTCCGCCGCGCCGCTATCTCACTACAATCTTGCTTACGGTGTTGGATTTTTCTATTTCGACGTGGGATTGTATCGCGCCGTAGAGAGCTTCGACATGGGAGATTATGCCGACCATACGGTGTTCGCGTACTTCGTCAAGAACGGCGATTGCATTGTCGAGTGATTCGCCGTCGAGCGTACCGAAACCTTCGTCGATAAAAAGCGAATCAAGACGGATTCCGCCGCTCCTTGACTGCACTGCGTCGGTCAAGGCAAGGGCAAGGCTTAATGAGGCTTCAAAAATCTCTCCGCCGCTGAGCGTTTCCGTCGTGCGTTCGCGTCCGGTGTGGCTGTCGTGGATGGTCAGTTGCAATCCCTGATAACCGCGGCTTCCGGCATCTTCTTTAAGAATAAATCGGTAACGCCCTGCCGAAATCCGCGCAAATCGAATGTTTGCAGCTCGTATGACTTCTTCAAGGTATGTGCCGAGTACCCATGAATCCAGAGGTTTTCGCTGCGGATTTGCGCCGGAAATATCGCGGTTTAAACGCAATAAAACTTCGTTTTCCTCGCGCAGAGTTTTATATTCTCGCTCAAGGCGGACAATGCGTTCTTTTTGCTCGGTGAGTTTTGTTTTTTGCGCACTTAAAAGCGCATTGTCGGAATTTATCTTTTCGATATCCGCGCGGCAGCAGTCGATTTCATTTTGAAGCGAGTCAATTTCCGTCAAAATTGCTCCGCCGTCTTTTTCGGGCTTTTTAATTGCGGAAAGTTTTGCGCGCGTTTCCGACAATTCGATTTCATACTGTTGAACGGCAGACGTAAGCCCGTCAAAGTCCGAGCGATTCATAAGAGCGGATTTTAATTCATCTTCCGTCTCGAATATCGAATCGCTTAATGCCGCTGAAAAACGGTCTTCCGCTTCTGCTGATTCTGTTTTTATTGCGGCAATTTCCTCTGCAAGATTTTTAAGCGTCGTTTCTGCGGCAGCAAGACGGTTTTTCGCCTCGCTCAAATCTTTTTCAAAAGCGGCACACTCTGCGTCCAACCGATGTTTTTCACTTTGCATAAGCTCTTTTTCTTGCGCAATAAAGTCCGCGTCTCCGCCGCCTTGTTCCGCAATAGATGCAATATTCGCCGCCGCCTGAATAAGACCTGACGCCGCGCCGGATGCACTTTTTCTCAAATCTTCGATATTCGTTTTTAGTGTCGTATTGACTGTATTCGCGGCGGCTTCCGGCAGCGTAATATTCTGCGCCGCCGCCGTTTCTTCAATTTGAACCGAGATTTGCTCAACGGCAGAAATTTGCTGCAAAATATCGCTTTTTTTCCCTTCAAGCCGCTTGTTTTCCGTGCGGGCAAGTTCCGCCGCGCGCGTATTTTTTTCAATCAATGCGTCAAAATCTTTTACACTGTGAAAAAGCGGCGCAATGTTCGGGTGCTCGCGCGAACCGCATACGGGACAAGGCGCATTTTCGGCAAGGCGTGCAGCAAGCGTTCCTGCCATATCTTTTGTTTTTTCACGCTCTTTTGCCTCACGCAGCTCTTGGGCGGATTTTTCAGCATCCAAAATAAGCTCGGCATTTGCAAAAATCTCTTTTTCAAGCCCTTCATTTTGAGTTTGAAGCACATTTTGTAAGTTTTTTGCCGTGCTGAACGTCTTTAACAGCGTTTGAAGATGAGTACGATACGCTGCTTTAAAGTCAGCAGCCTTTTTTGCAAGTTCCAGTTTTTTGTCCGCTTCGTATATTCTGTTTGACAAATCCTGAATGCGCATTTTGCGCTCGGCGTGCTGTTCCGTTTGTGAATCAAGCTCGGCGGACTTTTGCAAAATCCGTTCGTGTTCCGAAAGGGCGGCTTTTTGTGCGAGAGTCTTTTGCGTAAGCCGCATTTTTGCGCTGTCTCGAACATGAAGCGTTTCTTGCAGCTGAAAAGCGGCATCCGCTTTTTTTATGCGCTCTTTATCTGCGGCAATAATTTTTTCGCGTTCGAGCAGCGTGTCGAGTTTTTTGCGCAATGCTTCCGCTGCTTTTATCTCTTCCGCCGCAGAAACAAGTTGTTGACGACGCGCAGACTTTTCTTCAAGCAATTTCGTGCGCAGTTTTAACGTCTTTGCATTTTCCTCAAGGCGCGTCTCTGTCTCCGTAATCTCTTTTTCCGCTAAGTCTGCATCAAAATCGCGTTTTGTACCGTCAAGTTCGGCAAGTTTTCCGTTAATTCGGACTTCAGCATCGTCAGCCTTGAGTTTTACAGCACGGGCAACCGCACTGAATCGTTCCACCGGAAAAAGTTTTGCAAGCGTTTTCTGACGGTCAATCGACTTTTCATTGAGGAATTTCGCAAATTCTCCCTGCGGCAAAAGGACGATTTGTGAAAATTCCTCGCGGCTTAATCCGATAAACGACCGGATTCGAGCGTTTATTTCAGTCTGTGTGCCTTGAAAAAATCGCCATTCTCCCGTCTCTCTGTCAAACTCCTCGAACGAAATATCTTTTTTGGAGTTTTTTATTTTGCCGCTTTCCGTAAACTTTTTTTCGACGACTTCGCGGTTGATTCGGAACTTTCGCTCATTCAACATAAATGAGAATTCGATAAAAGCCTTTTCATCATCAGGCGCAAAATCGCTCCTGATGCGGACATTTTCCGAGCTTCTTGCGCCCGACGGCTTTCCGTAAAGCGCATAGGTCATCGCGTCAAAAATCGTGGTCTTTCCGCTGCCGGTTTTTCCGCTGATTAAAAACATATCTTCGAGCGCGGAAAAATCCAGTTTTTCGTCGAGGTAAGGTCCGACGTTCCGCAAGTGAAGAAAAATCGGTTTCATAACAAATCCTTTTCCGCATCGCGCGAAAACTGCGCAAAGAGTTTTATTTCGTCTTCAAACGTTTTATCTTCCGAAAACGCCTCTTTCCCGTACACGGATTTTAAAAACGACGCAAAAATTTCTTCCGACTGCGCCTCTGCCGATGTCAGCAGATTTCTTCGCTCAAGATTCTGTTCGCTTTCGGAAAGCGCATAATCGGAAGATTCGTAGGTAAAGCTCAACACAAAAGGAAACTTTGAGCGCAAAATATTCATAGGGTTTGCGATTGTCGTTTTGTCCGTGCAGACAATTTGAATGTAGTCGTCTTTGCAGTCATCATACGCGTCAGTACCGTAAATCGTGTCGAAAGCGTCGGTAATCACCGTGCAGCGGCGAAGCGGATTGAGCGCAATCTTTTCGACTGTAAAAGTACCGTTTTCTATCTCGACTCGAAGCATAACTTTTTGTACGCCGCTTTCGTCAAAGGAATAGGCGAGCGGAGAACCCGAATAATATGCGTTTTTGCCGGCTTTTTGCATTTTGTGTATGTGTCCGAGCGCGGCATAGGTGAAAAACTGAAAAGAATCGGAAGAAACCTGCTCCGCGTTGCCGATCGCTCCCCGCTCCGAGTCGCTTCTGAGTGCCCCTGCGGTAAAAAGATGCGCGCATAAAACCGCATCTAAATCCGCGTATTTGGCTTTGTGCGCCGCTTGAATTTGTCGGACAGCTTCATCGAGCAAGTCCTGCTGCGTTCTGAGCGGTTCTGAAAATAATTCGCCGCCTTTGGAAATGCAGCCCGCCGTCAAATAGGGCAGTTGGTAAAATGCGGCGTTTTTTACTATGACGGGTTCCGCTATGTTCCGGCAGTCGGTGCAGATGTGGATATTTGCGGACGTCAAAATCTCTTTTGCAAATGCGAGTCGTTCCGGGCTGTCGTGATTGCCGGAAAGTAAAAGCACTTTGAGTTCCGGAAAGTCCGTGTGCAGAAGCGAAAGAAAACTTCCGAACGCCGTAACGGCTTCTGCAGGCGGCAGTGCGCGGTCGTAAATATCGCCGGGAATAACGAGCGCATCGTAAGGCGCGTCAGCCTCTTTTTGTGCGCGGAGTTCGTCAATTACTTGCCGAATAAAATATTTTTGTCCTTCGATGAGCGGTTCTTCAAAAAAAACTTTGCCTAAATGCCAGTCGCCGGTTTGTAAAAACTTCATTTGTGGGCGAGTATATCATTAATTGAGAGAGGCGTGAATGCGAAGGGGAGAGTAATTTTTAATGCGGAATTCTGTAAACGGTACTCCGTTTCATCATTCAAATTCCACAGTAACCGTCCGTTCATTACGTATTTATCATACCATTATTATCATATTATATGGAATATTATTTATTTTAT
>CAUTOZ010000063.1:0-15236 GCA_963539635.1 uncultured Treponema sp. | reverse complement strand
AGCGCTCAATCCGATGACGCGAAAGATTCATTCGACGACGTACAACTGCCGGATTTCGACAATGACAAAACTCCCGCGGAGGACACGACATTGCCCGACACGGACGCCGCGCAATCTTCCGACGAGACGTTCACGGAATCGCAGACAGACGCCGCCTCCGACGAACCCGTCCTTCCCGACTTTGACGGCAGCGATAACGCCGACGACGACACCACGCTTACCGCAGACGAACTTTCCGGCATTGCCGAAAGCGCTCAATCCGATGACGCGAAAGATTCATTCGACGACGTACAACTGCCGGATTCCGACAATGACAAAACTCCCGCGGAGGACACGACATTGCCTGACATGGACGCCGCGCAATCTTCCGACGAGACGCCCACGGAATCGCAGTCAGACGCCGCCTCCGAAGATGAACCCGTTCTTCCCGACTTTGACGGCAGCGATAACGCCGACGACGATACAACGCTTACCGCGGACGAACTTTCCGGCATTGCCGAAAGCGCTCAATCCGATGACGTGCCTGATTCATTCGACAACGTACAACTGCCGGATTCCGACAATGACAAAACTCCCGCGGCAGACACGACATTGCCTGACACGGACGCAGTGCAGTCGTCCGACAACACCATCACGGAAACGCAGACAGACGCCTCCTCCGACGAACCCGTCCTTCCCGACTTTGACGGCAGCGATAACGCCGACGACGATACAACGCTTACTGCAGACGAACTTTCCGGCATTGCTGAAAGCGCACAATCCGATGACGCACCTGATTCATTCGACGACGTACAACTGCCGGACTCCGACAATGACAAAACTCCTGCGGCAGACACGACATTGCCCGACACGGACGCAGTACAATCTTCCGACGAGACGCTCACGGAAACGCAGTCAGACATTGCCGACTCTGAAGATGAACCCGTCCTACCCGACTTTGACGGCAGCGATAACGCCGACGACGATACAACGCTTACTGCAGACGAACTTTCCGGCATTGCCGAAAGCGCACAATCCGATGACGCGAAAGATTCATTCGACGACGTACAACTGCCGGATTCCGATAATGACAAAAGTCCCGCAGAGGACACGACATTGCCCGACACGGACGCCGCGCAATCTTCTGACGAGACGCTCACGGAAACGCAGTCAGATACAGCATCCGAAGACCTCGCCCTTCCAGATTTCGATTTACCGGATATTGAAGCGCCTGTCGATACGGCAAAAGAAAATCCTGCCGATTTCGACCTGCCGGACTTTTCCGGCTTCGATACGGAGGAGACCTCTCTTTCCGCGTCTCCGCTTCCCGATTTTGATTTACCGGACTTTAAAGAGCCGGAAACTGCCGAGTCAGAGAGTCCCATCGATTTTGATTTGCCGGATTTTTCGGATTTCGATACGCAGACGGCGGATAAAACCTCTGACGACGCAGACGAGTCGCCTTTCCCCGACTTTGCTCTGCCGGACTTTGAAGAAACGGATAATTCCGCTCAGCAAGACGCTGCGGCAAAAACGGCGGACGCTTCTGCTTTTGATGACTTTCAGACACTGGCGACGGACAATCCCTTTCCCGATTTCGACCTGCCGGATTTCCCGGAAGAAAGTTTTTCGGAAAAGGGCGGAGATGTCAGTCTTTCGGATTCGGACTTTATGGATGACTTGAACACGATGACTTTTGACGACGAGCCGTCTTCTCCCTTTGCTGAAAGCGGAGCAGGCGGGATAAATTTTGACGGACTTTACGATAAGGAGACACTTGAGGGGCATTCTGCAGGCGACGGCGACGAAATCAAGAAGAAAACGAAACTGCCGGTCATTATCTGCGTGATTTGTGCAGTCATTTGTATAATCGCAACGGCGTTGATTTTGTTCGTATTGCCGACAAACTACAATATTTTGAGCAGGGCGCGTATGCAGAACGAAGAACCGGTACAGAGTCTTACCCAAAAAGACAAAACGCGGAGATTGGAGCCTGAGCCGGTTATTCCTCCTGTCGTTGAAGCAAAAGAAGAAGAAATTGTAGTCGCTCCGGAACCTGAACAAGTGGTGCCGGAAGCGCCGAAAGAGCCTATAAAAAAGGCCGGCGATACGCTGTACACGATTAAATGGGGCGATACGCTCTGGGATATTTCCGACGCGTACTATAAAACGCCGTGGGAATTCCAAATGATTGCGGACTACAACAATATTTCCGACCCTGATTACATTGTTTCGGGTACGACAATAAAACTTCCGCCCAAATGATGACGAATGCGCGCCCCGAAAGTTTTTATGCACTGCGCCTATCCGGTGCGCGCGTCTGTATTCACCTTTTTGCCATGAAAAAAAAGAAATATGCGCTGTGTGCGGCATTCGCCTGTTTTTTTATTTACGGCGGCTGCGCACAAAAAAAATCGTATACGCCCCAAAAGGCGTTCAAGTCCGACAGTAATTATTACATTGCGCTTCGAAAACTTGAGGAAGGAAACCGAGATGCCGCAGCACGGCTTTTTGCAAAAGCGGCAAAAACCGCCTCTCCGGTCTGCGCTCGTGCAAGTGCGGAAGAATTAACGCGCCTCGGAAATGTTCAACAGCGGCAAAAAGCGTGCATGAACCTCGCTGCCGTCTACAATGACGATGAAGCGCGCCTTACCGCTGCCCGAGAACTGTTTGAAGAAGAGGAATACGCGCGTCTCATTGCCGTAACGCAAAATCTTGACTATGCAGCCTGTCCCAATCATCTAGCGCTCCTCCGGCTTGAAGCGCTGCGCAAAAAAAACGACAGCCGCTGTTATAAAGAAGCGTTCGCGTGGTTTTCCCGCTTTCGACTGTCGAGCGACCACTACAAATTCTTTCAAACGCTCAAGTCCGACTACCAAAAGGAAGCCGCACTGCCGGAC
Source organism: uncultured Treponema sp. (assembly GCA_963539635.1). GTDB lineage: Bacteria > Spirochaetota > Spirochaetia > Treponematales > Treponemataceae > Treponema_D. The sequence continues at coordinate 12,357 of CAUTOZ010000063.1, read as the reverse complement.
AAAGAACACTCCCCTCTTTTGCAAGACGAAAACTTTTTGCGCCTGTTCCGCCTTGCAGACTTTCGAATCGACGTGTTCAGGCGGAACTACGCTCCGGCGCACGAAAAAGCGGCAGGACTGAAAGACGCGCTCGTCTGCGATAGAGCGTTTTTGTCCGACATGGGAAAAGCCGCCTTGTACGGCAGCAAAAATTTTGTAAAAAACGCGCGCGCGTTCGATTCTCTTGCAGAGGAACTTGCGTCAAAGTCCCTGCAATTTCTTGCGTATTTTTATGCGGGCAGACTGTATGAACGAAGCGGCGATTACGTTTCGCTTGCGGAACGACGCTACAAGGCTTCGATGGCAGCGGCGGAAGACGGCGCGGACTACGACAACGCGTTGTGGTACCTGCTCAATTTGGAACTTTCAAAATCCGCAGAACATGCAGCGGACGCTGTAAAAGAATACTGCCGCACCTGGCACGACCCGTCCTACTTTGATGATTTTTTTGAAACGCTTTCACCGCTTTTGCTCTCGCAAGGAAAGTGGCGCTCATTCCGCGACTTATACATGCAGATTGACGGTTTTGCATCTGATTCGGTTACAGCGCAATTCGCCTACATCTACGGCAGACTGATACAAGAAAAAATCGCCTCTCCTGTACAAGGGACTGCAAAAGAGGAATCGGAAGCCGCATTTTTGCGGGCGCTCCACAGCGGAAAGAGCTGGTACTATAAAGTGATGGCGATACGCGCGCTCAAACTCGAAAAAGAAGACGAAGCGAACGTGCTTTTGGGAGCGCGGACTCACATTGTGCCCCCAGTGCGCGATGAAGGGGCGGAACGGTTTTTGCTCGGCTTTGCGGCGTTCGGGCTTCCGCAAAAAATCTATCCTGAATGGCAAAAATGCCTTTCCCGCAATGCGCATATCGGCTTTGACGCGACTGTAAAACTTTCTTCCTTTCTTCGCGACTGCGGCCGCAGACAAAATGAATACTACACGCAGGGCATACGAATGGCGGCAAAAGCCTTTTCTTTTGCTGACGCGCCCTTTTCCAATTCCGACTTGGAAGCGCTTTACCCGCGCGGATATGAGGATTTTGTGTCTACCGCCTGTAAAAAATATTCCGTGCCGGAAGAAATTATGTACGCGCTTATACGAAGCGAAAGTTTTTTTGACGCAGAAGTAAAAAGTTCTGCCGGAGCGGTCGGACTTACACAGTTGATGGAAATGACTGCTTCCGATGTAGCGAAAAAACTCCGCCGAGAAACGTATTCGCTCAAAGACGCGGAAGACAATATCGAATTCGGCACATTTTATATTTCGGAATTGACGGCACGGCATGAGGGCAAACGGCTCTATGCCTTTTTTTCGTACAATGCGGGAATGCAGCGGGTACGCAGGTGGCTTAAAGCGTCGGCAATCGAATTTGGACGGAGCGCACCGGTCAGTGCGGATATTTTTCTTGAGACAATCCCCTACGCTGAAACCCGCGAATACGGCAGAAAAATCATTTCCGCCGCCGCAGTCTACGGTTTTTTGTACTACGAAGCCTCTGTTTCAAAGACCGTTTCGTTGATTACGGATTAGACGGCAGCAGCAAAGGGATTCGGACGGGCGCGGCGGTAAATAGACGTACCGTGTTTTTCTGCAGCACATTTTGTATTCGTAAAACATATTTTTGCCTGCTGCCGCCTCCTTGCAATCAGTCAAGATTCGTCTTTCTGTCTCCCCAACCCTATTCCCTCAGAGTTTACGGAACGAAAACTCTACGCAGACGGCGGTACAGTTAAATCTTTCAAACTCCATTCTCCGCTCATTCCATTTAATGAGTCAAATGTCATTCACTCTGCCGCCGATAATCCCAGTTGTGTTTGGGGTAGCGGCCTTTCATTTCTTTGCAGATGAGAGGCCATGCAGAATCCCAAAAGTGCTCGATGTCGTCGGTGATTTGCAGCGGACGGCGGGCGGGAGAAAGCAGTTTAAAAAGGACAGGAACGCCCATAACGCGCGGCGTTTGGAAGCAGCCGAACACGTGCTGTATGATTATTTCGATGACAGGACGAACCGCCGCTTTTTGCACACCGCTTACGCTCGAGCGCATTTCATAAATGACGCGGCACTTTTTGCTGTTCGAGAGAATGAGCGCGGCCGGCGCTTTTGCATCGAGTTCCGCGCCGTCAAAATGCCAGTAAAGCGCGTTGTATACATCGTCCGCGCCGACAGCGGTTTTTCCTCCCAAAAACGGCACAAGCCAATCGGAGACGCTTTTCGCAAGCGCACTGCGCACGGATTTTTTCTCAGCATCGGGAATACCGCATTGTTCTTCATAAAATGCGCGGCGCAAAATAAGCATTTTTGTGCGCTCGTCCAACGGTAATACGGAAAGACCGCGGGAACTTACTTCTGCGCACAGGGCGCAGGCAAAATCTTCTGCATCGGCAGGCAGTTTTTTTTCTGCAAGAACAATTTTCCCGTAGGCGGTAATCTCCATTTTTCGCACCTTGCCGTCTTTTAGTTCCATGCGGACGCTTTTTTTTGCCCGTGCGTTTATCCAGTTTTCTGCGTCTGTGTCGTTCAACGGCAAAAATGAGCGGATTCTTCCTTCACGCTCTCCTGCGTCAACGACAGGCGCAACGATCCACTTTGGAAACGGCGGGGAACAGTCTTTTGGAAGACGCGCAATGCGTCCCGACGGAAAGCAATAATTTTCGTCATCGGTTCGCTGCGCAATTCTATCGGGAAAACCTGCAAGCACGGAGAATTCAAGCGAAAGCGACGAGCGGAGGTACGGCGGGATTTTTGAAAGCCGTTTTTTTAAGTCGGCGGCAAACTTTTCCTGTACGGCAGGCGGAGCGGATGCGTACTGCCCGTACTCGAGTGCAGCGTGTACGGAACCGGCAATCGCCGCGCATGCAAGCCGCGGATGAATGCCCATGTCCAACGCTGCAACGCCGAGCGCAGTGATTTTCTTACCGGAAACGCAGCCCAGCTGCTCAAGCAGTTCATGAGCGGCGTTCCATGCGGAAGCAGGCGGCGCGTCGAGCCAGTCGATTTTTTCTGCGCTGTCTGCACCCCATTGCAGGCACTCCAAAACGAGGGCGCTCAAGTCTGTGCGGAGGATTTCAGGCGGCGAACTTTGTTTACGCACCTCATGCTTTTTCCACAAACGGATACATCGCCCCGCGCACAGGCGTCCGGCGCGTCCTGCACGCTGCTCGGCGGAAAAAACGCTTTCGTTTTCCGTAACAAGATGTTCCATACCGGCGGCAACATTCATGCACGTAACGCGCGATTTTCCCGTATCGATGACGGTAGAAACGCAGGGGACGGTAAGCGAAGTTTCTGCGATGGCAGACGATAAAATAATGCGCGTCAGCTCTGTATCCGGCTCTTCAAGAATCTTTTTTTGTTCTGCAAACGGTACAGAACTGTGTAAAATCAGCACTTCTTCATCGGCTGCTGGAATTCCTAAGGTCGAAAGTTCTTCGCGGCATTTTTTTATCTCGTACAATCCCGGTAAAAATACCAAAATCGACTTAAAATCTTGATTGACGATGGACGGATTTTTGCGGCGGCGTTGGAGTTCGTGAAAAACCTCTTCCGCGGCGGAAATCTCTCCTGCATAGTCAACTTGAACGGGAAATGTACGTCCTTTTATGTTGAGCGTCGGAGCAGGAGAAGCAGCGGAGCCAAGATAGGAGGCAAGCGCAGTCGTATCCAATGTCGCGGACATAATGAGGCAGTATAAATCCTCGCGCAAAATCATCGCTTCCTTGAGAAAGGCGAGCGCGAGGTCTGCATGGATTGAACGTTCGTGGAACTCGTCGATAATGACGACGCTTACGCCTTCGAGCGCGGGGTTTTCCTGCAAACGGCGCGTTAAAATTGCTTCTGTCATCACTTCAATGCGCGTTTCGGGACTAACGCAGCGTTCAAGGTGCATGGTGTAACCGGCAGTGCGCCCGACGGACTGTCCGAGCAAGTCAGAAAGGCGGTTTGCAACGGCAAGAACGGCAAGGCGGCGCGGTTCAAGCATGAGTATCTTTTGCGGAAAGGAATTAAGGAGCGCAAGCGGCACTGCCGTTGATTTTCCTGCGGCAGTTTCGGCAGTCAAAATTAAAAAGCGGGAAGCGGAATTTTTGAGCGCGGCGCATATTTTTTCGAGGTGCGGCGTTATTGGAAGAGAAGATATTCCGCTTAAAAAGTCAGAGTTATTTTGCATAATCGCTGTCTATGCGGTCAGCAGGCGGTACAGCCCCCTTATGAGTGGAAAGCAATGCTGTAGTGGAAGACGCAGCATTGTCAAAGGGTGCGTCCGAGCCGCCGTCCTCTGTCTGTGTCTCCGTTACAAGCGGAGAGGAGTTTTGCGCAGTCTGCAAAAAGACTGCGGAGTCACGTTCAGGAAGTTCCCGCATTTTATGGGTGCGGATATCGCAGACGCCGTAAAAATATTTTCCTTCAAACGCGGCAATCGTCATCGGTCCGTCAAAATAATAGCCTTGCAGCCGTCTGCAGCCAATGCTTTTTACAAACTCCGCCTGCGATTCGTTTTCGATATCGGTAAAAATCACCTGTAAGTCCAATTCTTTCGCCATATTGACGGCATTCTTTAAAATAATCTCAGCGCGTTTGGGATTGCCGCTTTTATAATATGACGACATATCGAATTTAAGAATATTGAACGGCAGTTTTTCCGCTGTTTTAAGCGTTGAATACTTACTGCCGAACCCCGCAATGATAATGTCAAATCCTGCTTCCCGCAGACGCGCAATGCCGTTTTGCTGGCGTTCCACGTCCAAGATAACAGAACTTTCCGACAGTTCGAGTTTGAGTTTTTTCTTGTCGATTCCGTATTTTTCCGTAATTGAAATGAGCGTTTCGTACACGTCGGCATAGTAAAAATCGATGGGAGAAATCTTTATCGAAACCGAAAGTTCCTGCACTCCTGCTTCCCACCGATTTAAAAGTTTTGCTGCGTTTTCCCACATAAATTTATCCAGTTCGATGATAAGACCTTTACGCTCAAACAGAGGAATAAAGTCTTTCGGCTTTAAAACTCCTTCGGTCGGATTATTCCAGCGCGTAACGGATTCCACGCCGACAAGAGAGCCGTCTGTGGAAACCTGCGGCTGCACGTACAGGACAAACTGTCCATTTTCAAGCGCATACTTAAATTCCTTGAGGAATTTTTGCTCCCGCGCCGTCTGCGCCATTAAACCGCCGTCGTAGTGCGCAATTTTTTTGTGAAGACTGCCCTTTATCGTTTTGATTGCCATAAACGCTCGGTTGCACATGACTGAAACGGGCACGGTACAGTCGGAAATTTCGTACACACCGATGTAAATATTTGCCGGATACAAAAAATCGGAACTTATCACTTCGATTCTTTTGATGATGCCGTAAATGTCCTCTTCGGCAAAAAAATCTTTCCGCAGCGCAAGCGCAAACCGGTCGTTGTACAATCGCCCGTAGACGCCGTGCCCTTCTGCGTACTCGGAAATAATGCGTGCGGTCTGCACTAAAATAGCGTCGCCGGTTTCCGCGCCCAAAACATTGTTGAGGAGTTTAAAATTGTCGAAATCGGAACAGAGCATGACGTATTCGTTATCGGTGTCGAGTTCGAGTGTTTGGCGGACGCGCTCGTAAAAGTAAATGCTGTTGTACAGTCCCGTTAAAGGGTCGTGCGTGGCAAGAAAACGGTCGACATTGATGTTTTCTTCTTCCTGCGTACGGTCGTGCAGGACAAAAAAGAAGCCCAGATGCTTATTCGTGCGTTTTTCAGTCAAGTTTTGAAACCAAATCGTAAAATAATAAATCTTTCCGCCGATGTCGAAATGCTGGTCGAATTTGTGGTCGGTAAAAACGTGACGCAGATTGCGCTCGCGGAATATCCGGTTGTTCACCCATGAATTGAGCGGCGACATTAAGTCCAGCCCTATTTTGCTGTAGTTTTTTAGCAGACGGTCAAACGCTTTATTGCGATATATGCAGTCGCCTTTGTCGTCAAAAAACATAACGCCGTCGTGCATGGTCTGGACGATAAGATTCATCGAAACGGACAAGAGTTTTTTAGGGGTGTAATGGAGCGAAAACCACGTTAAGCACACGCCTGCAAATCCAAAAAACACGATGGAATAATCGACTGCGTTCGGAATAAAGACGTAGAGCGCGTCTAAAACGACGACAACAATGAGCGCAAAAAGCGGCGCGCGGTATTTGTTGCGGTACAAACGCGGGGTTTTGACTAGTTTTACGATAAAACAAATGAGCGTTCCGGCAACGGCTGCATAAGAAAGCGTCAAATGAATTTGATACGGTATTTTTTGCATGATTTTATACGTTATGCCGCCTTCAAGCGGAATCGCTTTTAAGTCAAACATATATTTAGGAAAAATATTGACTGCAATCGCCGCAGAATCGAAAACGAAAAGCCAAAACAAAATGCGCGGTAAAAATGGAGTTTTAATTGTGTAGTCAGTGTATTTTACGGAAAAGATAAACAGATTGTAGACGATGCCGTTTATACAGATAAAAAAAAGCGTATACGAAAGCAGACTGAGCGTTTTGTACGGAGAAATGAGCGTAATAAAATTGACGATACTTGCCGCCGCGCCGAAGTACAAAATGTATAAAAGCTGCTTTTTTATGTCTAATTTCGACTTTACCGTCTGCACCGCATACAAAATAAGGGTAAGCGCACTTGATAAAAACGCAATGGAATATCCAAGCCTGATAAGACGCAGCGGAAAAATGAGCACGACCGATAAAATTATGCAGGATATGTAAATAATATTGGCAAAAAAGAATTCCATACGCTCTCCTCGTGTTTTTTATCAGTATACGTCTTGTTCTGAGAAATGACAATTATTCGAAAGGAAGCCGATGAGCGGTGGTGTGCGGTTATTACGAGGCGTATAGATTTACTAGATTTACGGCGTGCCGCTCGCCTGCATTTTTGCCGGAGGACAAAACCGTGCAGTAAAACGAAGTTGTGCGGGCGGCGGAGAACGAAGTTTGAAAGATGGAACGGAATTACCGCCCGCGCAAGTTTTGACTGTGCGGATTCTTTCGTGTACCGCGTGTTAAACACACTGCCGGCGGAAAATATAACGTCTCCGCCGCCTTATAAACACGCCGCTGGAAAATGAAAATGCGTCGTCCCCGAATTGCGTCTCTCTGCAAGAATATCCACACGCCAGGCGTGCGGATATTCTCGTGCGGGCGGCAACTCCATTTTATCATTCAAATACCGTTTTTACCGCCGGCCCCGCCCGACCATTACAAATTACTTTTCATAACAGCAGTCGCGGTCATCGTTTGAATGCCGGTTTCCGTTGTCTTGCGTCCGTCTTCGTTCGGTACGATGAGGATGCCTTCGCCTTTTTTTACGCTTTTATTGACAATGCCGCCGTTTCGGAAAATGTAATCAGCAAGCGTATATGCCTCGTCTGCGTTTTTCATTAGTTTGCGGCTCAACGCGAACGTCTGCCCTGAAAACTCATTCGACAAAAGCGCGCGGCTTTTTTTACCGTACAGGGCTTCTATTTTTTTTATCGTTTCGTCGCGGCGGCGTTTTATTTCCCTGCGTTCAAGATATTTTTCTACCGAAAGGCGGCTGTCTTTATGCGCTGCTAAAAGCGATTCTAGTCCTTCGTTTTTTTGCGCACACAAAGCCTTGACCAAAAGCATCGTCATCATCGCGTCGTCGCGCGAACAATGCGCCGTCAAATTCGACGTATCAATGTTGAAAAACGCGCACCAATCCGAAAGTCCGCGCTTTTCGCCGGTCATGCTCGAAGCAATCGCTGCGCTGTCGTAGGCGGAAAAGTTTATCGGCTCAAGTCCGTACCGCTCCCACGCAGCAACGACAAAGCCCACGTCGTTTGCGCTGCTAAAGCCGATAACGCGCCGTCCGCCTTCTTCTAACAGCTTTTTAATTTCCTTATAGTAGGCTGAAAAACTACGCTGCGCGCGAAAATAGTCCTTTGAATACGCGAGTTTACATTTATTTTTGGCGGAAAACAAATACCAGTCGAATTCCGCTTCGGGATTCATCGCTACATCTTGACTGTCAAGCACATTAAAATCGCCGTCGGTCAGCACATACCCAAACGAACACATTTTTCCCACGCCGCCGAAACAGTTTGCGCATTCAATATCAAAAAATAAATATGAGTGTTCCAAATTCAGTCCCCCTTGTAATTTTATTTTATCAAATATATCCTAAAATACACGTTCATAACAGGCTGACTTCCGACGGGGACGCAGCCAAAACGTCGGAGGTCATTATGGAGTCAACTCCTAAACTAAAATTTGGACTCAATCAGTCCGCCATTTTTTGGATTATCGCGGCAATCGCCGTTTTTATCGTCGGGCTGAGTAGTTTTTTTATTGTTGACGAAACGGAACAGTCCGTCATTACGCGCTTTGGAAAGTACGAGCGGACTGCGGGACCGGGCTTGCAGTTCAAACTGCCGTTTGGAATCGATAAGAATTACAACGTGCCTGTCAAAGTTGTGCAGACGGAGCAGTTTGGATTTAAGACGGTTAAAGCGGGACGCGACAACGAATACCGCAACAATATTGTAAGCGAATCGACGATGCTCACCGGCGACTTGAACATTGTCGATGTCGAATGGATTATTCAGTACCGGATTGTTGACCCCAAGCAATGGCTGTTCGGCGTGTTTGAAAAACGGCAGACAATCCGCGATATTTCACACTCCGTCATCAATGCGCTTGTCGGCGACCGCGCTATTCTCGACATTATGAGTTCGGAGCGTTCTGCAATCGAAAACAGCGCGCTTGAAAGCATGAACGCTTATTTTAAGCAGTTAGGACTGGGTATAAACGTCATCGCGGTAAAATTGCAGAATATTGTGCCGCCGTCGGGCGTACAGGATGCGTTTGAAGACGTCAACAAAGCCATTCAGGATATGAACCGCTTTATCAACGAAGGAAAAGAAGCGTACAATTCGGAAATCCCGAAGGCTCAAGGAGAAGCGGACAGACAGCTGCAAATTGCTGAAGGATATGCTGCTGAGCGCGTAAACCGCGCAAAAGGCGATGTGGCGCGCTTTAATTCCGTCTACGAAGAGTATCGCCGCTCGCCCAAAGTTACCCGCGACCGGCTCTATCTTGAAACGATGGAAGACATCTTTGGCGCGGAGACAAAACCCGTCCTCATCGACGGCAAACTTGATAATGTTTTGCCGATTAAAACGCTTGAAAACGGCGGAAAACGAAACTAAAACGCAAATGGACGGCAGTTCATTCGCCGTCCATTCCACGCAGCGTCGTCAACTCACCGCAAACGCCGTCTCGGTCAATCCGCGCACGGGTAGCGCCGTACGTTTTAGTTTTCCGCCATCCATTTTTGAATTCCCGCCACAACATCTGAATCAATAACGTGTTCTACGCGGCAGGCATTCGTTTCGGCTTGGTCTGCGGGAATATCGGCAATGCGCATAAAGAATTCGGTAAGGAGCGTATGACGCGAATAGACGCTGCTCGCTTTTTTCATGCCTTTTTCGGTAAGTACGATGTGCTGGCCTTCTTCAATAGTTATGTATCCTTGCTCGCGCAAAATCCCCATCGCGCGGCTCACGCTGGGCTTTGAAACATTTTGTTTATGCGCAACGTCGATTGCGCGTACAACGCCGTTCGCGTTTTTCAGCATGAGTATTGCTTCAAGATAATCTTCTCCCGATTCGTACATACACACTCCTGTATTTTTTACTTGCAGACCTCTCCTGTTGACTGCACCGGCTCGGCAATGTCCGTGACGGGCTTTCAAACAAACAGTGTTTTTCAGAAAATCACAAGCACTCAAAGACAAACTAAAAAATGTTTCGCCGCTTTCTAGTCCATCTTCGCACGTGCACAAGAATTTTTGCAGTCAACGTGAACGCAAAAACGCTCAGCGTCAGTCCCCCGTATCCTGCAAAAGCAGTTTTAGACAGTCAACACCGGAATCCGACGCATTTTTTGCTTGCAGTTCCATACTTTCGGCATCGATTTTAATGCCTGCATTCTCAGCAAACGTCCGCTGTTCGTCGGAAAGTTGTGAAAGATACTCGTCCGGAACTGCGTACACTACATCTTTATGCTGTATAAGCTGCCGGAATTGAGCGCGGAACTTATCGTTTGCCAGTTTTATTCCGTGGAAATAGTAGACGCTCGTAAAATTGTGGACTTTAGCAAGCCGGTTGCAGCAGTCCACGAGGCGCGGCGAAAACACTTTACCGACATTGCCGTCGCATAATTTTTCCGCAAACACGAACAAAATCTTTGTTTTCGGCGCAGAAATGCCCGTGTTTTTTTGCATAACCTTTGTCGACTCAAAAAAGAGATTTTCCATGACTGCTTTTTCGTCAAAGTTATCAGGCAAAGACGGTTCCGGCGTAATTGCAGGATTTATCTGCATTTCAGCAGGCGGCTCCACCGCGACAATCGGTTCAGTGTCTACGCCGGCAGTTTCGATAGCGTGCTCGTCAACGATGGCTGCAGCTTGCTTTAACACATCTTCTCTGCCGGAAAGAACGTTGTCATCTGCGGCAGGCTCCGCATCGCTGCCGGCTGCAGCGTCCTCTGTCTGCGTTTCGCTGTTTTGAGACGCTTCATCTTTTACAGACGGCGTAAGAATTTCCGCTGCAAGTTCTTCATCTGTCGCTTCGGGAATGTCTGCAATCGAAAAATCAAGGGAAAATTGCTTTTCCTGCGCCAAAATATCGGAAAGCCTATCGTCCATATCACCGTCATCGGACGATTTTACGTCTAAATCAGCGGAGTTTTCTTCTTCTTCCGTAACCGCGGCGTGCCCGGAAAGCACAACGCGCGCGCCCGACTCTTCAATTTCCGCTTCCGCGCTGCATTCATCGTCCGCTTCACCGTGCGTTTCTTTCCGTGCGCTCGGCGCAAGAATCGACGCTTCTACTTCTTCTTCCGTCGCTTCGGGAATATCGGCAATGGAAAACGGCGCAGTGGAAATTGTGCTGCTTCCCATAATTTCTGCCATACGAGCGGCAAGCGCTTCTTCTTCCGCTTTTGTCATCGTCTCTTTTCCGTCATCGCGCCCGCCGGCAAGAGAATCGGTATTTTCAGTCATAATCGTTTCCTTCTTTTCCATAGTATTGATACTTTCTCCGCCGATGGTCAAATCTTCGCTCTCCTCTGCCGACCGTTCATCTGCATTGTCGGACAGCACTTCACTATCGTCTTCATAATCGCTGAAATCGATAATGGAAGGATTTTCCTCTCCGTCCTCTTTAAGTCCCGCCGCCTGTGAAAACTTTTTTTCTATTTTAAAGACTTCGACATCGCCCTCAGTTGACTTCTTGAACAGCGCGTTACTTTCCGCATTCGTGTAAAAAATTCCGGTATCGCCCTGCATTCGAATGTGCATGAGGTTTGGGCAATCGGAAATTGCGCCGTCTTCAATATCTTCAAGTTGTTCAGGCAGCACGATTGTCTGCAAAGCGGTACAGCCGGAAATTGCACCTGCACAAATTTTTTTAACAGAGTTCGGAATGGAAAGAGAGACAATCGAGGAACAACCGGCAAAAACATTTTCCTGAAGAACGCGTATTCCGTAGCGGAACGGAATATCTTGGAGTGAAGAACAGCCGTAGAACAGTCCTTCGGGAAAGTCGTTGATTTCAACAGGCATATCAATATGAATGAGAGAGCGACAGCCGCTGAACATATACGGCGCAAGTTGTTTGAGCGACGAGGGCAAATGTACCCATTCAAGTTTTTCCGAATTAGTAAAAAGATTTTGCCCGACGTATTTGACCGATTCAGGCAGAGAAATGCGCGTAAACGGACAGCACGTAAACGCCTCCGCTTCAATCCTCTCCACGCCGTTCGGCACCGTCCCCGTAAACAAAGCCGATGCAGCATCAACTCCGAGCACAGTTTTCATATCTTCCGAATAAACAAGTCCATTTTTTTTGACTGTAATTTCTTCCATGTAAGCGATTTTAATTCGGAAATCAGGTTATATCAAGTGTTGAAGGGAAATGGGGAAGACTGTGGGAATTGGGAATGGCGGACGCTTGCTGCGGAGTTTGACAAATAAGACGCTGCGCAGTCACCGCGCCCCGCTTCCTCCCAGCAAACGCCTTATTTCCCTGCGAGTTTTGTGATGGGGTGCATGGTGTGGTGTACGAGAGGGGACAAACGAAACACCCTCCGTGCCAAAACTCTGTTGAATCCTAGAAACTGAGTTCAGCCAATGCCCCCTATTTCTGCCTAAAACCCGTTATACGTTGGTTCGCAGCAAAAGTGGAAAAGTCAATAAAAGTGCAGTCCCCAAATACCCCGAAAGTTGTAATTTAAGCAGCCGATTTTACTAAGCCGGCTTCAAACATTTGC
>CAUTOZ010000062.1:0-15628 GCA_963539635.1 uncultured Treponema sp. | reverse complement strand
GTACTGCATTGATGAAATTCTAAGCTTAAATAATTATATCCCCCCCCCCCCCCAGACTTTGTCAAGTAAAACGAGAAAAGATTTTTCATATTTTTTAAATATCTCGCTCTCCATCTTTTGCAAACTTGCATCCAGTAAACTTATAAGGACGGAAGCACGCGGATGTTCTGTAATTCTGGATGCGTAATTCCCCCTATTCCCCATTATTCTTTCTCCCCACTTGAAGAACGGTAATGTCTGCTATAAAATCATTATGGACTGAGAGAAAATCACCAGCATAAAAAGTTATGCACCTCCTCTCTGCCCCGCGTGTAATAATTTTTTGCCACATAAGGACATATCAATGAAATTACGGTTTTCCATCCGCGCGAAAGTCGCGCTGTTTTTCGGTTCGTTGTTTTTGGCTGCGGGCATCATTCTTGAAATATCCGCTATTAGAATTTCAAGAAGCGCAATCCGTTCAAAAATTGAAGCGCACCTGTCGGATAACGCCCTGTACATTGCAGAGTTGCTTGATATGCAGGGCGACGGCTTTTTTGCATTCTTTCGGGGACTGTCGCGGCATCCCGTGCTGCAGGATGCGTCCGTCTCTTTCACGCAAAAAGCGCAGATTTTGACAAAGGAATTGTCATTCGGCTCCCATGTTGAAGACATCTCCGTATGCGACTTAGAAGGAAGACAATACGATGCAGATGGAACCGTTACGGCAGTAGGAAGCAACGAGTGGTACCGCCAAGCCTTAAGCGGCGTTACTGCCGTTACCGAACCGCACGCCGCGCATGGAGAGAAAGACCTGCACATCACGTTTGCCCTGCCGGTTTACGACGACAGCCGGAACGTTGCTGCCGTCCTTGCCTGCGACGTTTCAGGCTTACAGTTTTGCGAAGTGATGAAAACTATCGTACTCGGCAATACGGGCGAATGCTACGTAATCGGGCAGACGGGAAAAGCGATAGCCCATGCCGATGTATCGCTTGTGCAAAACCAGTTTAATGCTATCGAAAATGCTTCGCGCGACAAAGAGTTTGCTTCTATGGCGGAATTTACAAAAAACGCGCTCTCATCTCCTGCGGGAACTATCGGGCGCTACACGTATCAGGGGGTGGACTACATTGCCGCCAACGCAAAAATGCAAAGCTCCGGCTGGACGGTTATCGTTAAAACTCCAGTAAAAACCGCGTTCAAGGACATTCGGGCGATGCGCATAACGCTTATCCTTATTTCCACAACGATTCTGGGCGTCGTGCTGCTGGCAACGCTGTTTATGGCAGTCAAAATGGTCAGTCCGCTCAAACACACTGTCGGCGCACTGCAAAAAATATCAGAGGGCAATGGAGACTTGACGGTGCGCCTTCCTGTTTCCGGCAACGATGAATTGACTGACGTCGCCGAGTATTTCAACAAGACTATCAAAAAAATTGCCATGGCGATACGGATAATCGGCGGGCACACGGTGGTATTGCAGGAATTCGGCGAAGAACTTTCGGCAAACATGACTGAAGCGGCAAGCGCGCTCAATCAAATCAGCGCGAATATCGAAGGCGTCCGCCATCAAGCGCTTGTTCAGGCGGAAAGCGTTACGGAAACGACGGGAACTATTACGAATATCATCAATACAATCGAACTTTTGAACACAAGCATTGAAAGTCAATCGGCGTCTATCGTAGAGTCTTCTGCGTCCGTTGAGCAAATGGTTGCAAACATTGCTTCCATCACGCAGTCGCTCGAAAAAAGCGACAAAATGGTCAAATTGCTTGCCGAAACGACTTCAGAAGGGCGCATGACGATGCAGACTTCGGCGGCGGTTACGGAAAAAATCATTGAAGCGTCCGGCGGATTGATTGAAGCGAGTAATGTTATTCAAAATATTGCCGAACAAACGAACTTGCTTGCAATGAATGCTGCGATTGAGGCGGCTCACGCAGGGGAGTCGGGTAAGGGCTTTGCAGTCGTTGCTGATGAAATCCGCAAACTTGCCGAAGAAGCGGGCGTTCAGGGAAAGGCGATTACCGAAACGCTTAAAAAACTCGGAGACGAAATTTCGGGGCTTTCTTCGTCGTCAAAAACGGTTGAAGAAAAGTTTAATGCAATTTTTCAGTTGTCAGAAAATGTGCGCGGCATGAGCGCAGAATTGACGGGCGCCATGCGCGAGCAGGAAAACGGCAGCCGCGAAGTGCTTGGCGCAATTAAGACGATAAGCACAGTAACGGCTGCGGTCAAAAACAGTTCGGACGAGATGATGGCGGGCAGCAAGGGCGTTGCGTCGGAATTGTCAAAACTTGACAATCTTACTGCCGTTATCAAAGACAGTACGAGCGAAATGTCTATCGGCGTATCGCAAATCAACAAGGCTATGCAGGAAGTAAATCGTCTTGCTACAAAGAATAAGGACAGCATTACAGGCCTTTCTGACGAAGTCGGCAAATTCAAAGTGAATGAAGCGCGGGCATCGAGCGCAATTACGGAAAGCGGCGACGGCTCAATAGATTTTGACGCCGCTATTTCCCGTCATACCGAATGGAAATTCCGCCTCCGCGGCGCGATTACACGCCAGGAAAAACTTGATGCGGATTCTATTGCGTGCGATGACCGCTGTGTGTTCGGCAAGTGGCTGCACGAAAGCGCAATGCAAAAATACGGCTCTCTTGCAATTTTTAAAACGTGCCTTGCCGACCATGCCGCTTTTCATAAGGAAGCGGGAAAAGTTGCGTCCGAAATCAATGCGGGCAACTTTGCACAGGCGGAAAAAATGCTCGATTACGGAACTCCGTACCATTCCGCGTCGCAGTCGGTCGTAAAGGCAATAAAGGAACTGCGCGACGAGACAAAAATGTAAAGGCAGACGTTGACGGGAAAAATCCGTGCGGCGGACAAAGAGGACGTTTTGACTGCATGGGTTTTTCAGTGAGCAAACTTACGCTCAGCGGGCTTTTGACGGCAGGGCGGCGTTTTTTGCTGCGCGGGCGGATATTACCGAACTGAATAGCAGATGCGTGTGGAAAGTCGGTTATGGATTTTGTCTGCACTTTGTTTTATTTTTCTTTGTTTGACCGGGAGCGAAAGTGGCTGTATACTGGGGCGCATGAAACTTCCGGAACATAAACTTACCGTAAAACTGATTGCATTCGATTTAGACGATACGCTTTTAAATCACGACCTTGAGATTACGCCGCTGACGGTGGACGCACTGCAAGACGCTGTGCGCCGCGGGATTTACGTTGTGCTGTGTTCGGGGCGTGCCGAAAATGCTATTCTACCTTTTGTGCATACGCTTGAAATTGCCGGCAGCGAGTACGGACGCTATTTGATTGCCGCAAACGGTGCAAGCATTTTCGACCTGCACAAACGGCTGCCGATTTATACAAAAAAGGTTCCTGCCGACGTTTTGCTTTTCGTCTATGAAGAGGCGAAAAAACGCGGACTTCCGGCACAGGTGTACGACCCGTCCACGATTTACGCATCTGTTGACAACAAATGGACGCAAAAAGACTCAAAATTGTGCGGACTGCATTTAAAAATCGAAGAACATTTTGGGGAATTCCTTAAAGCAGGACATCCGAAAATGGTCATCCCTGCCGAGCCAGAAAAAATTGCGGACTTTTTGCCGTTTTTGCAGGAAAAACTTGCAGGGAAAGCGGACGTTTTTATCAGCAAGCCGTATTTTCTTGAAATTATGGCGCATGGCTGCGGCAAAGGATCTTCCGTTTTGCACCTTGCCGACTATTTGAACATTCCGAAAGAAGAAACGATGGCGTTCGGCGACAGCATGAATGACGAATCGATGATTTTACAGACCGAATACGGCGTCGCCATGTGTAATGGTCTTGAAGCCCTCCGCGAAAAAGCGCGGTTCGTAACCCGAAAAACCAACAATAATGACGGTATCGCAGATTTTTTGCGAGACTTTGTACTGTAAAAGAGGAGAAAAACGACGCGAAGAGCCGTCGTGATATTTGCAGGACAGCTGTTTTCATTAGGGAGAGGAGTTCATGTCGGCGGCAACGAAAACTGTAGAATGAAAATGCCGCTTACTCTGCCCCCCGGGCTGCATTTTCTTGCAAGATTATTCCCCCCTGCTCGGGGTGGATAATCTTACGCGGGCGGAAACTTCGTTGCGGCCTTCAAACTCTGTTCTCCGCCGTCCGTGCCGCCCAGTAATTACTTGTTCCCCTGTATCCGCTCTGGCAGCGTGTACACGTCTTGAACGCCGCTTACTAAAATGCCGCCCATGCCGAGTTCCAGCGGGAGTGCGATGTCCATATCATAGCGGTCGCCGACTGCCAAACAGTGTTCGGGCGCAGCGGAGGTGCGGCGGGCGGCGAGTAAAAACGGTTCAGGCGCGGGTTTTGACTTATTGCAGGTATCAAGTCCGATGATTTCCAAAATAAGATTTGAGACGCCAAGCGCGGAAAGCGTTTTTTGTGCGGGTAAAACGGGGTTATTCGTAACGCAGATGAGCGCATATTTCCTTTTAAGGGTGTCGAGCGCAGCAATCAGTTTTTCGTCCCGCGCTAAAAAGTCCTCCGGCCGCAGCAGAGTCCGCCGCATTTCAATGCTTTCTTCTATCGATATGCCGAAGTGCGTGAGCGCATTGCCGAGACTGATTTTTGCCCCTCCGTGTTCCGCGCTCCACGTTCGCCGGAACTCGCTTATCATCGTCCGCGCGTCCGCAGCAGTCAGTCCTCTTTTGCCGGCAAAATGACGGATTTGAACATCAACCTGCTCGAACGCGTAGTCTTCGTTGGTATACAGCGTCGAATCAATGTCAAAAATGATTGTCTGTACGTTTTCGGGAATGCGGTAGATTTTCATTCCGCTAGTATGCGGCGTTGGAGCGTATGTTTGCGCGGTTTTTACCAAAGCGGAAGCCGCATCTTGAAGCGAGCCGTACCTGCCGAGCGCACTTTGTGCAATCACCGCGTCGCCTAAAAGCTCCGAATCGGCAAGCGTACAAACGCGCACCCCAATTCCGGCTCCGTCCGCTTTTTTCTGCATTCGACGTGTATTTTTTGCCTGTCCGCCGGTAACCGCCATCTCGCAATCAAATGAAACGCCGTTTTTTTCGGCGGCAGCGCGTAGAAGTTCCACCGACGCGCGGACATTTTTATCGATTTCTGACAAAATTCTGCCGCCTTCGCTGTTTTTGTCGTCAAGACTCCGGTCAATCAAGTCGGAATAGGAAAGGGACTGTCCGGTGAATGCTTCAAAGCGCTTTTTGTGTTCGGCGAACAGCGAGCCGCTTTTGACGCTGAGCGAGGCGATATTCCACAATCCGCTGATAACAGACGGAAGCGTCAAAAGTCCTTTTTCAAAAATAGGCTTATCGGTACAGAGGTTGATTCCTTCACTTGAGCCGGCGCAGTCGCAAATTTTTCCGGCAGAAAGCGTATTCGTGCCGATCAAGGCTGCAACAAAGTCCGGCCCTCCGCAGACGACTTTCGTTTCCGGCGGAAGAGCCAAGAACGCCGCCGCTTCAGGCAAAAGCGTTCCTGCGATGTGTCCGAGCGGAACGAACGGCGCAAGTTTTTCTTTCGGAATGCCGAAAACTTGTAATTCCTCGTCCGTCCAGTAGGCTGGAGTAAAACGCGCTTCCGGCAAAATTGTAACACGCGCCCCGGTCAATTTGAATATCAAAAATTCCGGTCCCGAAAGTAAAACGCCTGTTTTTTCCCAGTCATCGGGATACAAATTCATAAACGCTTTGATTTTCGGAATAAAAAGCGAGTGCGTCTGGAGTGCGGTGCAGTCGGACGGCAACGGTGCGTTCCACAAAAGCGTACGTCCGTTTTCTGCCGCGAGCGTCGGCCCGTTTCCCGAAATACAGAGCGCTTCCACGCGATTTACGTGCGCACGCATTTTAGAGACGGCATTTTTAAGAGCGGAAAGCCATTCGTTTGCGATAAACGCCGTTCCGTTTGCCGCCAGCGGTTCAGTACACGCAGCAAGCGCACCGCCTGTTTCCGTTATAATTCCCGCTTTAAGCGCTGTTGTTCCAATGTCGGCGGAAAAAACGCAGCCCATCAGCCGTTCTGCTCTGTCGAGTCAGGTTTGCTTTCAGGCGTCGGAGACTGTTGTGCGCTCTGCGGCGGCGTTTGCGTCTGCTTTACAATCTTTTCTATTATATTGCGGTTGTCAAGCAAATCGCCGATTGACTGGTTATAGTGAATGCGCGTAATGATGTTCGCAAAAGTCCGCTGACGTCGGTACTGATATACCATTCGCGCGTTAAAAGCTCTTCGTGATACACGGCGTTTGTCCCGATGATGCGGTAAAATAGTCCTTTTTGGTATGCTTCGTCAAAAAGTTGTACTGCATTTCCCGTAAAAAACGGCAGACTTATTGCCGCGATAACTTTTGTTGCGCCTTGCTCCTTTAAAAACGCCATCGCCTTGAGCAGCGTGCCGCCCGTGCCGAGCATATCGTCGGCAAGAAACGCTGCTTTTCCATGCACGTCGCCGAGCAGTTTTATCGACTTGATATTCGTATTTTTTGCATTCTGCGTAACGATTGAATAGTCACGCTCTTTGTAAATCATCGCAAGGGGAATTTTCAGTCCCGACGCATAGAATTTATTGCGGTCAATCGCGCCTGTATCGGGGCTGACGATAACTAAATCTTCCGTTTTTCCGGTCAAGTCGACAATCCGGCTCAGTTCGCGGATAATTTGATAGCTTGCGTGGAGGTTTTCAAGGTTTATCGACGTAAAGGAATTTGCAATTTCCCGTGAGTGAATATCGAGCGTAATAATGCGTTTGACGCCGAGTAGTTCGTATATGTGTCCGAGCATACTAGCAGTCAGTCCTTCGCGTCCTTTACGTTTGTGCTGGCGGCTGTAGGGATAGACCGGCAGCACCAGCGTGATGTCCCGCGCACCTGCCTGCCGGACGGCATCAATCGTAACCAAAAGCGCCATAACATGGTCGTTTACCGAAAGACGGAGTTTGTTTTCGCCTTCGTTCATTGCAATCAATTCGTGATTTTCTACGTCTTGGAAAATAAAAACATCTTTTCCGCGTATCGATTCAAGAATTTCTGTTTTAAATTCGCCGTTTGCAAAGTATGTGAAGCGCGTTTTTATTTTAAAAATCGGCGGACGGTACTTGTCAACTGCGCCGCGCAAAACCAAATCGGGGATTTTTAAGTCGTTTTTTAAATTGATGTGCTTTACGATTTCCGACTTTTCTAAATCATACCGCTTTGAAACCGCATCGTTTTTAAGCGTAAAACGATGTTTGTACATATGCTTTAAATGGGTAATTACCGCGTTTGCAAAAGCTTCGCAGCCAGGACAGGCGATAACTGCCAAATCAGTCGGTTCCGAGTACGGCATTTCAGACCTCTTTTTATTGGGAAGTAACGCATATTATCATTTTGCTTTCGTCTAGGCAATGATTGACGAGGAGAACAAGCGGAGAAACAGCAAGCGAACAGCGCAGAATACGGCAGGAAAAGTTAAACACGGTATTCCTCCGCGCAGATGTCTCGAGCGGAGGCAGGACTTTCCATAAGAAAGCCAGGCAAAGATATTCGATTCCCGTTTCTGTATTTGGAACTTTAATTATCACCCCCGACGCAGAACATCGGGGTGTGTTGTTCTCATAAGGCGTTTTCACGCTCGGCTTTAATCCTCTGTGTTACAACGAGATATGTGTTATTTCTCTGCATAAACAGGTCTATTATGGAAAGATAGACTTTCATATATTTCATTTTGAAAACGACTATAGAAATATTTATAAGTACAATATTCACTTGAAAACTTTTATGCAGTGAACCAAACAGAGGAAATCAATAAGAGCAAGCCGCACCTGCTAATAATGTGCCTTTACATTATTCAAGCAATCGCTTTACCCTCTAGGTAAATACGCCGATACACAAATCAAATCGTTACTGCCAAATCAAAGCGCAAAACGTAATTACTTATACGAATGAGATTTATGCAGTCTGTACGGAGATTTGTTTATGGTATAAGTTTACGAGTCCCGTTAATATGTTTGACATTTGAAAAATACAGTCTATACTCGATTAACGGAGTGTTATATTACTTATATTTAAGGAGACAAACATGGCGGAAAATCCCAATAAAACCAATGACAATGCGGAATCTGAAGCCTGTTCTATTTGGGTTAAATGGGATAAAAAATTTGAACTTGGCATTCCTCGTATCGATAAGCAGCACCAGCATCTTGTGTCGCTCTGCAATAATTTACACGACGTTTTAATGCATCCGCAAGACGGCGGAAAAGAAGCGTGGCGCAAAGCAATTTCCGAAGCGCTTAGAAAAGCAGTCGCATACACAAAAAGTCATTTCGGCGATGAAGAAAAGTTAATGCAGATATGCCATTTCAGCGGATACGAAGCGCACAAACAACGACATCAAGAATTCGTGTTGACTTTAACAAAAGTTTTAAACGATTTTGACGATATGTCGCTCACAATCGGCTTTGATTTTGCAGATTATCTGCGCGACTGGATTTTGACACATGTCGCTTGTGAAGACAAATTATATTGTCCTGTAGTCCGCGCGTTCTATGCCGCATTCAAACAACAGCAGGCAAGTTCTGGTTCAGGACAATAACAGAATCGTTGCCGTAATCCGTATACGCAAAATTTACATATTCGCCCCAATCGTATATACTTTATGTCAATTCTAAACTTAAGGAGAATATATGGAATTACAATCATGTATCGAACAGCGCCGCAGCGTGCGTAAATATAAAACGCAGCCTGTTCCCCGCGAGCAGCTCCGCGAGATTATTCAGGCGGCAATCTTCGCCCCCTCATGGAAAAATTCGCAGACATCGCGCTATTACGTCACGGAAGGAGAAGCAAAGACGGAATTGGAAAAATGTCTTGCCGAATTCAATTGCAAGAATTCAAAGGATGCACCGGTGCTCATTGTGTCAACGGTCGTTACAAAACGTTCCGGTTTTACGCGCGAAGGCGAATATGAAACGCACTTAAAAGACGGCTTTCAATACTACGACCACGGAATGCAGGCAATGAACCTTTGCCTCAAAGCGCATAAGCTGGGACTGGCGACGCTCATCATGGGAATTTACGATGAAGCGGCTATCCGGAAATTGTTTGCGATTCCGCCGGAACAGGCGATTGTCGCCGTTATTGCAGTCGGCTATCCTGAAGGCGAAACTGCAATGCCCAAACGCAAGAGCGTTGACGACATTACGGTTTTTGCGGAACGGTTTTAATCCATCCACCGTTAATAGAAAACAATCCTTTGCTTTAAACTGGCGTCTATATTCATACAAATAGGGCGCCGGTTTAATTTTTACCCCGCTTTTCCATTCACATTGCTTTCCACTGATAAAAAAAAACGACAGCCGCTGTCGACTGCCGTTTTTCTTGTCTAGTTGCCCTGTCCCCTATGCGGAAACAAAAACAACATTTTCAGTCATTTTGATAACTTTGTCGGGGCATACTTTTGCGCATACGCCGCAGCTTGTGCATTTTGCGTAATCTGTTTCCGGAATGCCGTTGATGACGAAAATGCAGTGCTCGGGACATTTTTTTTCGCACAGCCCGCACTTAATACAGCCGACCGAGCAGTCTTTTTTAATTTGCGGACGGTTATCCGCTCTGTTCCTGCACAGCGCGGCTGAGCCTTTGCGCGCCATCGGAATAATATCGAAGAGACCTTTCGGACACGTTTTTGAGCATATTCCACAGCCGACGCAGTTAGAGTAGTTGACAATTGGAATGCCGTCTTCTCCCATCGAAAGCGCGTCGAACGGACACGCCGCAACGCAGTCGCCAAGCCCGATACATCCAAACGAACAGCGTTTGCTGTTGTTTACCGCAAGGCTTGCGGCAAGGCAGCTTGCAACGCCGACGTAGGTGCCGCGCTGCTGGGCGCAGTCTTTTCCGCCTTGGCAGGCAAGGAGCGCAACTTTCTTTTCCGCGCTCACTTCCATTCCCAAAAGTTTACCAAGTTTAGCGGCAACATCCGCGCCGCCGACAGTACAGCCTCCCGGAGGCGCCTCGCCTTTATCTACCGCCGCTGCAAATGCGTCGCAGCCGGCAAATCCGCAGCCGCCGCAGTTTGCTCCCGGAAGCGCATCGCGGATATCCTGCACTTTTTGATTCACTTCAACGGAGAAAATCTTTTTAAACAGTCCAAGTAAAAATCCCAAAAGAAACGCAATCACCAACGACGCAATAATCGTAACAACAATCAAAACCATAGCGTCCCCCTATTTTATAAGTCCTTTGAATCCGATAAAGGCAAGACTTAAAAGTCCCGCCGCCACGAACAAAATCGGCGTACCGCTGAGCGCCGCAGGAATCTTTGCGGTTTTCATTCGGAGCCGCACGCCCGACATGACAACAAGGCTTACCAAAAATCCCGCCGCAGAGCCAAGCGCGTACACAAGGCTCTGACTATAATTGTAGGAACTTTTAATGCACTTGATTGTAACGCCGAGTACGGCGCAGTTCGTTGTGATGAGCGACAGGTAAATTCCCATTGACGAATAGAGCGCGACCATCATTTTCTTTAAATAGAATTCTACAAGTTGAACCAAAGAGGCAATAACCAAAATGAAAAACAAAGTTTGCAGGAATTCAAGCTTTAAAGGAATCATAACGAGATTGTAAAGCGGCCACGTCGCTGCCGTCGCAAGCACGATAACAAAAGTCGTCGCAAGTCCCATGCCGGTCGCTTTTTCCGTGTCATTTGTCATACCGATGAACGGACAGATTGCAAGGTATTGTACGAGAACGACGTTGTCGATAAGCATCGCTTTGATAAAAAGTTTCAATAAATCCGTCATTGTGCAGCCCCCTGCGCACAGCCGGCGCACCCCATCGGGCAGGACGCTTTTTCCGTTTCTTTTTTGAGTTTGCCCCGCGCTTTCTGCGCCCGTTTGTACACTTGCAGCATAGCGCCCACGAATCCGAAGACGATAAAGCCGCCGGGCGCGCTGTTTAAGACGCCTATTCTGTACGCTTCAGGAATAATCTCAATTTTAAGCGGCGTTCCGCTCAGCAGTGTGCCGCCGCCGAACAGTTCGCGGATAAGGGAAATCGCAACAAGCACGAGCGTATAGCCTGCGCCCATGCCGATTGCATCGATAACGCAGTCAAATGGTTTGTTTTTACTCGAAAACGCTTCGACGCGCCCCATGATAATGCAGTTGACGACGATGAGCGGCAAAAACACGCCGAGCGCGTCGTACAAGGATTCAACATAGGCCTGCAAAACAAGCTGCACAATTGTCGTAAATGCCGCGATGACGATAATAAAAATCGGCAGACGGATTGACGACGGAATGTAATTTCTAAAAATACTGATTACCAGTTCGCTCATAATGAGAACGAACATCATGCCCGCGCCCATGCCAAGTCCGTTGAATATGCTCGTCGTAATGCCGAGCGCCGAGCACAATCCTATGTTCAGCACCAAAAGCGCGTTTTCACGCAATACGCCGTTCGTAAGCGTTTTAATTTTATCAGTCATTTTCGTGCTCCTTTAAATAGTTACCCATAGTTGACGCGCCTTTTTCAAGAATTGCGCCGACCGCCTTACTCGTAATCGTTGCGCCGGAAATCGCGTCAAATGTTTCGCCTGCGATAAAGCCGTCGCTTGCTTTTTTTCCGGCAAACTGACCGTAAAAAGTCTGTCCGCTTTCCACCGTGAATGTTGGGTCGCTTGCTTTTAAGCCAAACCCCGGAGAGTCGGTATTTTCAAGGAACTGAACGCCGGTTATCGTTCCCGCTAAATCAAGTCCGACCGTAAGCGTTGCATGGTCATACGTGGGGCCGGAGACTTTTGCAACCGCGCCCACAAGTTTTCCGTCCTTTTTTGCCGCATACATTTCGTCAATGGAAATGGCTGCGTCTCCGCCTGTCGTATCGAAATCTTCTATTAAATCAAAATTATCCGCTTCGGCAAAAACGCTTTTCATCGCGGCGTTGGCTTTGTTTTTCTGGTTTTGCGCAATGACAGGAGACGTAATGTTGTTTACCACTGCAAGAACCGCACAGGACGCCGCCGCATACAGCGCAAGAATCGCGCCGAGTTTTACCATTTCAAAAATTGGTCTTTTTGTTGCAGTCATTTTGCAGCCTCCTTGCCGATGGAAGCAGCGCGTGTGCGTTTTCCATATCCGTATTTGACGGCAATAAGATTGTTCAAAAAGGGCGTCAAGGAATTCATAATGAGAATGCTGAACATAACGCCTTCCGGGTAGCCGCCGAAGCGCCGAATCAAAAATGTTATCATTCCGCAGCCGGCTCCGAATAAAAGCCGTCCCAATTTTGTAACAGGAGTTGTCGCGTAGTCCGTCGCCATAAAGACTGCGCCAAAGAGTAAGCCGCCGGTTAAGACTGCCGCAAGCACGTCTTTAAGTGCGGAGAGCGCGTTGTGCGTTCCGATTACCGAGGCGGCAAACGTTGCCAGAGCCGCAGTGCCGACCATTGCAAGCGGCGTCCGCCAGTCGATAACGCCGGTTACCAGCAAAAACACAAACGAAAGCAAAATAAGCATTATCGACGTCTCTCCGATACAGCCGGAGCGGTTGCCGATAAAGTAGGAAAGCAAAAGGGATGAGTCCGCATCAAATCCGCCTTCCTTTATCTTGCTTAACGCTGTCGCGCTTGAGATTGCGTCAAGGTTTGCCGCCCCTGTCGCCGCGTAATTCCATTTGCTGACGCCCGAATCAACGTTGAGCCAACTTGCGCCCATAACTGCCGGAAAACTGATGAACATAACCGCGCGTCCCGTTAAAGCGGGGTTAAACACGTTTGCGCCCAGTCCTCCGAACAATCCTTTTGCAACGACAACTGCCGACAGCGCGCCGAACATAACCGTCCACACCGGAGCCGTTGACGGAATGACGAGGGCAAGCATAACGCCCGTAACCGCCGCCGAAAAGTCCGAAATACGAATTTTTTGCTTGGTGATTTTTTGAAACAGCGCTTCAAAAAAGACTGCGCTTACCACCGAAACGACGAGGGTAACCAGCGCGCGTATGCCGAACGTAATAACGCCGTAGACACATTCGGGCAAAAGCGCCACCAAAACGGCAAGCATAATGCCGCGCGTCGTGTCTCCTGACGTAAAGTGCGGACTTGACGAAATATAGATTTGACTAAATTTTGGCGCGCTCATTTTGCTCCTCCTGCGGCTTTCGCTTTTTGTTCGGCAATCTGAAGTCTCATTTTGTATTTGCCGATCCGTATTTGCTGTACAAGCCGCACGTGCGCAGGACAAATATACGAACAGCAGCCGCATTCAATGCAGTCCATCAATCCGAAGCGGCTCGACGATTTTAAGTTATCCGCTTGAATCGTGCGGATAATCATAACCGGCGTAAGTCGTATCGGGCAGACGTCAACGCAGTGCCCGCAGCCGATACATTGTCCTTCTTCCGTAACGTAGGTTTCTTTTTGCGAAAGGAAGGTAACGCCGTTCGTGCCCTTGGTGATTGGAAAAAGCGTACTCGGCATTGTAAAGCCCATCATCGGGCCGCCGATAAGAATTTTTGCAACTTCGCTTTCCTTTAATTCAACAATGTCGGGAATCAAGTCTTCAAAGACCGTGCCGACTGGAACGCGGAGATTCCGCGGTTTTGCGCACGCGCCGCCTGAAACAGTCAGCGTCCGGTCGATAAGCGGCTTACCGAGCCTGAACGCGTCGCTGATTGCGCAGACCGTGCCGACATTTGTAATCATCGCCCCTGAATCAAGCGGCAGTTTTCCGGCGGGCACTTCAACGCCGAGCACCGCGTCAACGATGTTTTTTTCGCAGCCCTGCGGGTATTTCGTCTTTAAAAGCGCAATAGAAATCAAATCCGCATAGCCTTGTTTTTTGATTTCTTCCAATAAGATGGGAACGGTGTGCTCTTTGTTGTTTTCAAGCGAAATAATGCCTTTGGCTCCGGCAACTGTGCAGACAATAGCAAGACCGTCAATGACTTTTGCAGCGTCTTCCTGCAGCGTACGCTCGTCAATCGTAAGATACGGCTCGCACTCAGCCGCGTTGAGCAAAACATAATTCGCTTTTTTGTCCGCCGGAACGTTCAGTTTTACGTGAGTGGGAAAAGACGCGCCGCCCATACCGACAATGCCCGCGTCCCGAACACGCGCAATCGCTTCTTCCTTGCTGCACGTAAACGGGTCAAGCGGACTCATGAATTCTTCCGCGTTCACTCCGTCGCTTTCTATGACAATGCACGGAACTTCCATGCTGCCCGGAACGATGTAGTTCTGGATTTTTTTTACCTTGCCTGAGACTGAAGCGTGTACAGGCGCCGACATAAACTTGTCCGTTTCCGCAATCTTTTGACCGCGTACGACAGTGTCCCCGACCTTTACCAAGGGAGCGTTGGGAGCGCCGCCCATAGTAATAGGAATCGCGACTGTTTTAGAGGAAGGAAAAACGTCTGCAATTTCACAGGAATTGCTCATCTCCTTCATCTCGTTAGGGAAGATTCCACCCTTGAATGTGTGCAGTTTCATAATTCTCATTATAATCCTCAAAAATATAAAAGTCTATTTATTTTCTTTTCTAGTTTATTCTTCTCAAGACGAATGAAAACCAGCATAAAACTCAAAAAAAGAAGATCTTTTGTGCGGTTTTAACAAAAACGACCGATTTTTCGCAAAAAATCGCCGCTTGTGCAGTCAATTTGCCGCACAGGCAGAACGATATTATAGTCGTGTGCGTTCGGCAATTTTCTCAACTAGATTGACAGATGATTTTTAAAAACGTGAACAAATATGCTTTTTGGCAGGCTTACAGACAGGAAAATATTTTTGGAAAGACGCCGCTGATTTTCAGGCGGCAGAAAGTTTTTCACTCGGCATCAGCAAAAAAATTCCGCAGCCGTCTCCGCACGTCAAACAAAAACGCCGCCGCAAGGCGTATCCTGCAGCGGCGTTTTTCATTCAATTGGACAGTCAAATCCGCTTAAAAATCCAGCGAATTCATTTTTGCAACGTCGCGGGTATAATCTACGCCGTCAACATCAAATCCGTTCGTCGCAAGAAAATCATGTTTGTATCCTGCAAGGTCGCCCAGTTCTGCAAGATTTTCGTTTGTAACGGCAGCCATGCGCTTTTCAACTTCCTTCTGAACATCCGGCTCAAGTTCCCAGTCGTCAATGCGGATTCTGTGCTCGCTGTCAACGGGAACAGTCCCCGCGGAATTGTCTGCGCCGGTGTAAAGACGCTCGGCAAAAAGACGCTCCATCTGTTCAATGCAGCCTTCATGCGTGCCCTTTTCTTTCATCACCTTGAACAAAATCGAAAGGTAGAGCGATATAATCGGAATGACCGCGCTTGAGCGTGTTACAAGTCCCTTGTTGACTGAAACGTATGCGTTTCCGCCGAGCGCGGCATTCATTTCCTTGTCGATGTCAAGTCCCGCCTGTTCCAAATCTTTTTTTGCCTGTCCGATTGCGCCGTCGCGATAAATTGCGTGGCTCAATTCCGGCCCGATATACGAATACGCAAGCGTACGGCATCCTTCTGCAAGTACGCCTGCATCCGTCAACTGCTTTATCCAAATGCGCCAATCGTCTCCGCCCATAACTTTTACCGTGTCTGCAACTTCCTGCTCTGTCGCAGGCTCGGCGGAACTCTCTTTTAAAGAATCCGTCAGAATATCAAT
>CAUTOZ010000061.1:0-16155 GCA_963539635.1 uncultured Treponema sp. | reverse complement strand
CGTTTTTCAACTGAACGACACGCCCGCCCTTTAAATCTATAGAAGAAATTACCATAGGGCAAATACTACAAAAAAAAGTGAATGGGAGAAAGAGGGCGGTAAGCGGTTGTTACGACGTTTGCAGATAGATTGGTGCACCGCTCACCCAAGAATATCCACAACCATACGGTTATGGATATCCTCGCGATAAATTAGAGTTTAGCAGACGGAAAAATGCACTTTTCATAACGCAGCGGGATTACCGCACGCCTTCAGTTTGCCGTCGGCAAATTGACCAGCGGGGCTTTGAGGCGAAGGAGCGCGCTGTTGTCGGAAAAGTTGTAGTTTTCCGAGCGGCGGAATTGCAGGGCGGTAGGGAGAGTTGTATTTTCCAATGACAGATTTATTTAACACGTGATGCAGACTGAAGACGCACAGACAAAATCTCCGTTTCCCTCACATTTTGCGTTAGACAAAATGTGGGAGGACGGCGCCTCATTAAATCTTTTAAGGAAAGTAAAACCGCCCGACAGACTCTGCATTTTGACAAATCTGCAAATTCCGCATACGATAAGCGCGGAGGTGCTTCTATGAAAAGCATTATACAAAAATTATCGTTGGTTTTATTTCCAGTCGCCGTAATGACCGGCTGCGTTTCCACTCCGCAAGCTCCGATGCAGGATACGGACGCGGCAAACGCCATGCTCGTAGAGCAGACTGCATTGAGCGTCAACTGGGTGCAGCAGTCCGGCGAGTACCGCGCGCTTGCGTACCAAGCGTTTAACACGGCAAAACTCATGTATGACCAGTCAACTGTGCCGAGCGGTAAAAAACGCGCAGTTGTTGCCGACCTTGACGAAACGCTCATCGACAACAGCAAAGAAGCCGCTTACAGCGCGGTCATGCATCAGCCGTTCGAGTCGAAAATGTGGACTGAATGGTGTCAAGCAAAACAAGCAGACGCGATTCCAGGCGCAGTGGAATTCTCTAATTACGTCAATACGCACGGCGGCACCATGTTTTTCGTATCGAACAGAAAGACCGGCGACGAATATCAGCCGACAGTCGATAATTTGAAAGCGCTGGGTTTTAAAAATGTAACGGACGAAACGATGCTCTTAAAAGATAAAGGCTCGAACAAAGCCGAGCGCTTTAAGAAAATTCAAGATATGGGCTATGAAATCGTCATGTATCTGGGGGACAACCTCGACGACTTTACCGGCGACATCTACGGCAAACAGAACGCCGACCGCCGCGCATTTGTTGACTCCAAAAAAGCGGACTTCGGTGTCAAATACATCGTTCTGCCGAACCCCGTTTACGGCGGTTTTGAAGGAGGGCTCGCTGTCGACTATTTTAAGAAAACGCCTGAAGAAAAACTCAAAATCAGAAAGGACAATATGAAAGTCTGGAAACGCTAGACAGCGTTTAGGCGCGTATTGGCGCATAATCAACATACCTCGACACAGAGCGTAGAGGTATGTTGTTCTCACAAGGTGGGAGCAGTCGGCTTCAATACCCTTTATTATGACACAAAGCAGCGGGGGTGTTGATTGAACGTAGAGGCAATCATAAAAAAAATGACGAGCATAAATATAACGTCGATAAGCGAAGTTATATTGACTGAAGACTCTCATTTGCTCGTCTTTGCGTAGTTTTTCATAGGAAATTCATTCTCTCGACAAGTCAGCCGCTTCGGAATAAAGCATATCGGGACGGTATTTTTGTTTGAGGAGCGAGAGCGTCATCGTTACATCGTCCATGCGCTTAGAAAGTCCCGCTCAAAAAGACGGACTGCAACAAGTGCAGGGATTGCAGCAAGAAGACCTGTCGCAGTTGTTATCATCGCGCTCCAAATGCCGCCTGCAAGTGCGCTTATGTTAACTGCTCCGCCAAGTTTTTGAATTTCGTCGAACGCCGCCATAAGCCCCGTAACTGTCCCTAGCAGCCCGCACAAAGGCGCAATGTTTGCAAGCAGCGAAAGCACATCGAGGCGGGCGTTTAAGCGCCGGCTGAACATGAGAACGGTGCGCTCAAGCGCTTCGTTAAGCGCAGTTCCGTTCATATCGCGGTTTTTGACAAGATAAAGGGCAGCCGCAAAGGGAACTGCCGCAGCGTATTTTTTAGGAAAAAGACTTGACAGCGCGTCGGCTCCACATTCGTCAATCTCGAGAGAGTGCAAAAGCGCGAACAGTTTTTTCTATTGTAGGAAGTCATAAAATAGTAGACGAGCCGCTCCGCTACAATCGCAAGCATCAGTATGTATTCGGCGATAATCACAAGATAGATAATGCCGCCGCTTATAATCAGCCGGTGCACAAATTCTGCCGTTCCGCTCATTTTTTACTACCTCTATTTAGATAGTTCCGTTTCAAAACAAGGTACCTTGAAATGCAATATTCCGAATCATACTGTCTATGTGATTTGGAACTTGCTGACTGTGCACGCCTGCTCTGCCGGTCATAATACATATTTTGTATTAGCCTATGCTAACTTTTGGTCATAATAGCCTATTTTGCTATCGAATGCCAGAGACTACGGAGGGAAGATGTAATGGGTAATAGGAGATAGCAAACAATGCTCTCATTTGAATAATGTTCCTGACAATATACATGGTTAACAGCCGCTTTAGAACAAATATAAGACAGCGCAAAAGATTTCATATACATGCAATTGTTGAGAAAAGTGCAATTTTTAAAATCTGCTGCGTTACTGAGCGGCACGCATACGGTAATAAGTGCGTTTGTAATTGCACAAATTCAAAAGCGTTTCTTAACCGCACTATCTTCGCACTTGAAAATAAATCTTTATCTTTTTGCAACACTATTTTCCGGATTAAAATCTTATCGAATATTTCAGAAATGCGTTGAAAAGAAATAGCATACGTCAAAGACATCGCTATGCTTCTGACTCGAATGCTCTGAATTTGTTTATTTGTGCAGCGGGGTAATCCTTTGGCATTTCTTGAATCGGAATGAAGGGGAGTAAATCCGATTGTGCCCCCCCCTCCACACACTCTCTCTCCCACTTACGAGAGCATACGGGACGAAGCATGGAGCACTATTCATCACTGCTCTGCAGTGAGGTTGTCGATTACATTTAATCTTTAAAAATATTCCATCCTCTTTCGGGAGCATTGCTCCGTTACCATCTTCTTGTAAAAAACTCCGCCGGAAAACTGCAAGTTTCCCGAGGACGCCCCCAAACTCCATTTTCTTTGCGAGCATATCCACACGCCAGTAGGCGTGTGGATATGCTCGCCGCGGGCGGGAACACAATTCCGTCTTTCAATTCTCGTTTTTACCGCCCGCCCGCCAATTATTCATTACCCATTACCCATTACGAATTACGCATTTTCTCCTCACAGAGCAAACATTGTATTTTCGCCCCTCCTGCCGTATACTTTGCATATGGAAGACGAGCTGCAAATACCGCTTTCACCGTCCGCAGCCTGTCAAACTTATACAGGCGGCAATACCGTTGTGTCATTTAAACCTCATGGCGCCTGCCCGCCTACTCTCTATTCGTTAAAGCGCTAAGTTCTTCGAGCATAGAAAGCGTTTTCGGGTCGATTTGGTATTTTCCCGAATGTTTTAAAATCATGCGCGCAAAACCTTTAATCCCTTTAAGCATAAGAGCGAAGTAACTTTTTTTACCGCCGTATTCGACGACAAACCACTGCATTCCCGCCTTATAGGTTACGCACTCAATTTCATTCCAGCCGATGATAATTTTCTTGCCTGTAAACGTCCGGTACTGAATTTTATCTGCGTCATACGAATAACGCTCGACAAAATACGCATAGACGAGCAAAAGCCCCAGCAGCGCAAAAGCAACGAATATAAGCGTCGTTTCAAGCGATTCGGTGCCGTTCGGAAAGAGGTTTGATACGAGCGCAAATGCCGCAAACAGCACAAAGTCTGTAAGCCCTGCGATAAAAACGTAAAGCGGAAGCGCAAGCCGGTTTCCGATTTTTGCGCACGTATTTCCAGTCCCCCAATTTTTTATCAACGCAAGTATGAGACTTCCTATCATGCTCGAAATAATCCATTGAATAAGCCGTGCCGTGTTTTTCATTCAGCCTCCCAATATTGCGGCGGACAATTTACGTAAAAACGAAACGTACTTTTTTAGTTCCCGTTGACTTTCTAGCGGTTTTTGCCCACGTAAGCAATTGCAGTGCCGGTAAACGGCGCCGTTTCATAATACGCAACAACTTCTTCGCTGAACAGCGCATCGATTTTTTCGCGGTGCGCCATAATTTTTCCCGCATAGTTCAGCGTGGAAACAGGCGTATTGTTCGAGCGCACTTTTGCAGTCCCCGCGTTGTACATACAAAGCGCAGCAACTTCGTTTCCCGCAGTGTTGAGGCAAAAACGCAGGTGCGCCATTCCGTATTTTGCGCTGATTGCCGGATTAAAAAATTCCTCTTCCGTCAATTTCGGAAATGTCCGGCTGTTAAGTTGAAACAATCCACGGTCAACCGTCGCGTTTTTATTCGTGTTGACTGCAGAAGTCTTGTACCGGCTTTCGGCATACGCAAGGGAAAAAGCAAGCGACAACGGAATATTGTTGCGCTCCGCCTCTTGCAGAATTGCTGCAGCCGTCTCCTTGCTGCCGGTTACCCGCATATAAAACCACTCAACCGCTCCGCGCGAAGCAGGCTGACGGTACAAGGTCAGTCCGTCATCGATATGATATAAGGCAGGCGTATTAAAGTCCGTTTCTTCGGAAAGTTCTGCAAATTCCGTCATATCGTCGTTTTCAAAGCCGGGCGCGGTTTTTGCTATCGGCTGCA
This sequence comes from uncultured Treponema sp., assembly GCA_963539635.1. Classification (GTDB taxonomy): domain Bacteria; phylum Spirochaetota; class Spirochaetia; order Treponematales; family Treponemataceae; genus Treponema_D. The sequence continues at coordinate 11,378 of CAUTOZ010000061.1, read as the reverse complement.
CGTCTTCTTCCTCATCCACCCTGACAGGAAGCAGCGCCGCAACCGTAACCGCAGCCGTTAAAACCGTTCCGAAAAAAATTACTGAATTTCGGCAGCTTTTGCCGAATTCATTAACTTCCGGATGTTCCATAATGCAATTCTCCTTGCGCTCTACCCTCTTTGAGCGCGATGGGCGCGAAACTATCATATCTTTTGCTGAATGACAATAGAAAATATGACAGTATGGCGGGATGTGTCAAAAAGAGCAGAGCCGACAGCAGAGGTTAAGCCGCAGTTTGTACTATATAACTGGTAATGACGGCAAAAAAAGCATTTGAAAGATGCAACTTAAGCCGCTCCTCGTCTGTCTGTTTATCGCTTTCTGCCGCCTTCTGTGCTCTTCTTGCCGGACGGCACATGCCGTATTTTTTTGCAGGCGCCCCTCGCACATCGTATTTTCCCGTGGTATACTCCCGCCGTGAACGTTTTTTCCCGCATTGTACAATTCGTTTTTATCCTGCCGCTCGGCGTTTTGCTTGTATTGACATCGTGTTCTAACTCTCAAGGGCAGGAACCAGCGGCGTTCGACAAAGAGACGCTCCGGAGTCTCTCCCTTGAAAAAGAAAATCAGACTTTGTGGACGCGGGAATTAGAAGCAGACCGGCTTTTGCAGGATTTTTCTGCCGTTCCCGAAGTTGCGCCGGACATTCAACTTGAACCGCGCGTTCTTGCCGCAGCTGAACTTGGTGGAAATTCCTTATATCCGCTTTTGCAGGGCTTCGGGAGTCTTGACGCCGCAGGAATTTCAAATGAACTTGCAACTTTTTTAACTGCATTTTGCGCATCGGTCAGCGTCTGGAATTTTCGGGCGGAAGACTTTGCCGATTCGTCAATTTTTTCCGCAGTCGTGTTTAAAACCGACGTTGAAAAATCGTGGAAGCCGGTTTTTGGAACGGAGTTTCCTATTCGGCATGAAAAAGCGGCGGAAGCACAACGCAAATATTCCGGCGATGAGACGGCGTCAAACGGCAAATCGGTACCGGAACCGCCGAAGCAACCAGTTTTTCTTTCATATATATACGGTGCGCCGTTTGCAGAAGATGGAGGCGCGCTCGTGCCGGTGCGCTTTTATGCGGAAAACGGCATTCTGGATGCGGCTCTTTTTATTGATATGACAGCAGACAGCGGGGAAAGTTCAGAGGGATTGAAAATCAGTCAAATTCAAATTGTAAAGATGGAAGCAGCGGAAAGCGGAAACGAAAGCGTACGCCGACGAAAAAACTGATTTTAAAAGACTTAACGTATTTCCCATCGTTTTCAGCGTTTCCATACGGCAAAATCATAGGCGGACGGACTTTACGCCTGTCATTTGCTCTCTTCCCTGCAATTTATTTTTTAGCAGCATTGAAACAAGCGTCAATGCCTTGTAAAATGCGCTTCATCAATTTTTTGAATTTCTGGAGTCTAAAATGAAAAGAAACGTATGTACGGGCGCTGCGGTTTTGTGCGCGGCGCTTTTGCTGTCATCCTGCGCAAAACAGAGCGCAAAAAAGAACTTTACGCTTGCAACCGGCGGGACGGGCGGGACGTATTATCCTTTTGGCGGGGCGATTGCCAATATTTGGAACACGCACATCGAAGGTATGAATGTTACAGCGCAGGCGACGGGCGCATCGGCGGAAAATTTACGTCTTATCAGTATGGGAGAAGCGGAATTCGGGACGGTTCAAAATGATGTTATGGATTACGCCTATAATGGAACAGACATGTTTGCCGGTCAAAAATTGCCGAACCTTGCGACAATCGGGACTTTATATCCGGAACTGGTGCAGATTGCGGCATCAAAAAACAGCGGCATACAGTCGATTGCCGATTTTAGGGGAAAGCGAATTTCCGTTGGAGATGCGGGCAGCGGCGTTGAATTTAATGCAAAGCAAATCCTTGAAGGCTATGGACTTACGTTCGACGACATTAAAAAAAGCAATCTTTCGTTTAAGGAATCTGCAGATGGACTACAAAACGGAACGCTTGACGCTTGTTTTGTTACGGCAGGCGTGCCGAATGCTGCGCTGCAAGAGTTAGCCTTTACGGCAGGACTTTCGCTTATTCCGATTGATGAGGCTGTTGCCGATAAAATCTGCGCGGAGCATTCATTTTATACAAAATCCGTTATTCCTGCGGGGACATACAACGGTACCGATGCCCACATCGCAGCTCTTGCAATTAAAGCGACGCTTGCAGTCAACGCAAAACTTGATGTTGACACCGTATACGCGATGACAAAGATTTTGTTTGAAAATCTTCCGCTTTTGGAGCAGGGGCACGCCAAAGGAAAAGAAGTGAGCGCACAAGCGGCGGTTACAGGAATTTCTGTGCCGTTCCATCCGGGCGCATTAAAATATTTTAAAGAAATCGGCATTGTTGAGTAAATTAAAAAAACTCTTTCCGTTTGCAGCAGCAATAATTTTTGCGGCAGCAGTACTTACGCCGTGCCTGAGCGTACTGTGCGTAAGCAGCCGCAAAAATCCATGGAAAAAAGTATATTCACGCCCGGCATTAGACGGTTTCGTTATTTCTTACACACATTCCGTAAATAAAGGACGTGTGCGTGATTTTTATCATTTCGGCAAGGACGGACAACTCGTTTTAGCGAAAACTGCGTTCGTTTCCTATGGAGCAGGAATTCCAGAGCCGCTTGATGTGGGTGGCTGCGCTTCCGGCGTACAATTTAACGCCAGTTCGGGGCAGTATGAGATTTCAGGCATGGAATATGAAATTTCACGACTCGTTATGGCGAACGGCGTAACGGCACAGCACGCGCTTGAAGTTGGGAGCAGTCAATTTTTTCTAAACGATTATTTTCTACCGCAGACTTCTCTTGTTTTTGAGCGGAGACGAGTTTCATTCATTCAATATTTTACTACGAGGAGATTTCATTGAGGGACGATCACAAAAAAATGAAAACGCGGCACCAGGCAAAGCCGCACGACGACCAGCAGATTGAAAAAGTCATGGAGCCGATGCTGCCCACGACAAATGAAGAGGAAATAAAAAACCTCATGAAAGAGCTTGACGTTGACCAAGCCTACCGCGAGCACAAGTGTTGGCGGCAGTACATTACGATTGTCGTTTCGGTTTTGTTTTGTATATTTCAGTTATACGCGACGCTTTCAGGCGTTGTTACCGCGCAAATTCTACGTGCGACGCACCTTGCTTTTGTTCAACTTTTGGCATTCCTCCTTTTTCCTGCGACAAAAAAAATGCCGCGCGATACGCTTCCCTTTTATGATGTCCTTCTGGGACTTATGGGAGCGGCGTGTTGGCTGTATATTGTCGTCAATTTTGATTCGATTGCGCGCCGCGCAGGAATGTTTGCGCCGTTCGACATAACAGTTGCAGTCATCGGGATTCTTATTTTGTTTGAAAGCTGCCGCCGGATTGTCGGGCTTCCGATTATGATTATCGCAGGCATTTTTATTGCATATGCGTTCTTCGGCGCATATTTTCCGGGCTTTTTGAATCACCGCGGGTACTCGATCCGCCGCGTCGCCTCTCACTTGTTTTACAGCACTGAAGGCATTATGGGCACTCCAATCGGCGCGTGCTCGACATTCATATTTTTGTTTATCTTGTTCGGCACCCTGCTTGAAAAAACAGGAATCGGGCAGTTTTTTATTGACACGTGTAATGCGCTTGCCGGCGGCGCGTCAGGCGGGCCTGCAAAAGTCGCCGTTTTGACGAGCGCGCTTTTAGGCACCGTATCGGGAAGCTCTGTATCAAACACTGTCAGTTCCGGTAGTTTTACGATTCCGATGATGACACGGCTCGGCTACAAGGGAGAATTTGCCGGTGCCGTTGAAGCTGCTGCATCTACCGGAGGACAGCTTATGCCGCCGATTATGGGAGCCGCCGCATTTTTGATGGCGGAAAGTCTTGGAATGCCGTACATCAAAATCGTGCAGGCGGCGATAATCCCTGCAATCCTGTATTTTACGGGCATTTTTATCACCGTTCACCTTGAAGCAAAAAAACTCGGACTAAAAGGAATGCCTAAAGAAAAACTGCCCAAATTCTTTCCGCTGCTTTTAAAAAAAGGCTATATGCTCATTCCTCTTATTGTCATTGTGTTTTTCTTGGTGATTGGAAAAACTGCCGTTTATGCGGCAATTATGGGAATCATTTCGTGCATTCTTATTGGAGTTGCAACGTCATTTGCCGCACTTGCACAAGGAAAACGCCCTTCGTTCGGGCCAAGCGACTGGATTGACGTAATGTGCACGGCTGCGCGAAATATTATAAGTGTTGCGATTGCCTGCGCGATGGCGGGAATTATTATCGGAGTCGTTACATTGACCGGAATCGGCTTGAAATTCGGTGCGGGGCTGATTTCTATTTCCCATGGAATTGCATTCATTACGCTCTTTTTGACGATGATTTCTTCTATTATATTGGGAATGGGGGCGCCGACGACGGCAAACTACCTTATTACGTCAACAATTACGGCTGGCGCGATTGTCGGATTGGGCTTTGAGCCGCTTGCCGCGCATATGTTCGCCTTTTATTTCGGCATTATTGCAGATATTACGCCGCCGGTAGCGCTTGCAGCTATCGCCGGGGCTGCGATTGCGCACGCAAAACCAATAAAAACTGCCATGAATGCAACAAAACTTGCAATCGGAGCGTTTATCATTCCTTATGTGTTTGTATTCAATCCGCAAATGCTTATGATAAATACGACCGTTCTTCATGTCATTTTGATAAGCATTACGGCGCTTATCGGTATGTTCGGCTTGAGCGCCGCGCTTGAAGGCTATGCGTTCAAAACTGTACCGCCCTTGGGACGTATTTTGTTTGCCGTTGCAGGAATTATGTGCGTTTTGCCGGAGTTTCGCTCCGACATCGCAGGAATTGTCATTATGGCGCTTCTGCTCGGCTTCCAGTTTGTAAGCGGCAGGCAGCAGAGAGTGCAGATTGAATAGTACAGCATAGTTTTGCGGACGGCAGAAAACGGAGGTTGTCTGATAAAACAAAGTTTTTCGGACTCCAGAAGCGGCAGTTTAAATAACATAACGGACTTCCTGTCCGCGCAGGATTATTCACATTCAGCAGAGAGCGCGGAGTAACGTGCAAGGAGGCAGGAATTACGGACAGCGGTATTGCTTTCTGACGGTTAAAACCTGTGTTTTCATGCGGGATTGAGCGTGCGCTTTCGTGCGGAAGACGCGCTTTCGTTTTTTCAAAAGGGACTTTCTGTCCTGCACCGTATTGTCTGCCTTGTTGTTTGCTCTAAAATCCGCTAGTATGCCGCCATGAATGCAATTATTACAGTCGTGGGGACTGATAAAGTCGGAATCATAGCAAAAGTTACATCATATCTTGCCGAACAGCGGGTCAATATCATTGACATTACGCAGACAATTCTTTCTGGAAACTTTGTTATGATGATGATGGTTAATCTCGACGGCTCTGCTATTTCCATTGAGGAACTGCGCTCAAGTCTTGCGCAAAAAGCGGAAGAACTTGCGGTGGAAATCAATATCATGAACGAGCGGGTTTTCAGCGCAATGCACCGCGTGTAACGGCGGGCGGCGGCGGAAAACGGTGTTTAAAAATCGAAAGAAGCGGCGCCTGCATGAGATTTTGCTTTGCGGTAAATCTCAAAGAACATGGCTGCCTCATAAGTTGAGTTTTCTATGCAAAAAGCACACTTATACAAGGACGGCGGAATCTAAAACGCCTTGCCGTCCCACAAAAAACGCCGCTGGAAAATCCAACTTCCCCAATGGCGTCCTTCCAACCACTGTTTCTCTTCCGAAAATATCCGCGCATTGCAAAGAGCGCGGATGTTTTCGTGCGGGCGGCAACTCTGTTGGGTCTTTCAAATACCGTTTTTCCGCCCGGCCAGAACATGACTGGGCGGCGCACAATAAATCTGCAAGCGTAATAACTGCTCACTGCCGCCTCCGCCCAGCCATTCCCTATCGTATTATCGCTTGATAAAATCTGCTGCGGAGTCTCCTGCCGTCCGTCCGTAAATGCAGATGTCGGCAACCGCGTTGCCTCCGAGCCTGTTTGCGCCGTGAATGCCGCCGGTAACTTCTCCTGCCGCAAATAGACCGGGAATAACGGCGCCGGAATTATTCAGCGCTTCTGACTTCGTATTAATTTTAATGCCGCCCATCGTGTGGTGGACTGCCGGAGCAACTTCCACCGCGTAAAACGGCGCCTTAACAATCGGGCGCGTCATGTCGCTTGCCGCGCGTCCAAAGTCTTCGTCTTTCCCTGCCGCTTGAAAAGCGTTGTATTTTTTGACGGTATTTTCCAGTTCCGCCTGAGGAATCGCAAGTTTTTCGGCAAGAGAGGTAAGCGTTTCTCCTTCAGTCAACAGTCCGTTTCGGGCATAGCCTTCAATCGCTTTCAAAGATTCCCGCACATTTTGGTCAAAAAGAATGAATGCAGTCTTTCCTGTCTGCTCTAAAATCGCCGACGATAAAACGTCGCGCGTCGCCATTTCGTTGTTGAAGCGTTTTCCTTCACGGTTGACCATAATCGCACCGTTTCCGCGCACGGCTTCGGTTATCATAACGCCCTTTTTGGGAACGACTGTGGGGTGCGTTTGAATCTGCTCCATCTGCGTCAGCGCAATGTCGAGTTGCTTTGCCCACGTAAATGCGTCGCCCGTCGCGCCGCTTTGATTTGTGGTGCCAAAATCTTTGAATTCAGGGCGATATTGAGCGACCATTGCAATATTTGCGCCGAAACCGCCGGAAGCGATGACGACGGCTTTTGATTTCACTGTGTAGATTTTGCCGTTTGATTCAACTTTTACGCCGTGGACGCCGCCGTTTTTTACGATGAGGTCGGTAACCGTGCTGTCATAGCGGATTTCAACGCCGGAATCTTCGGCAGCCTTTTTTAATACATCAACAAGATGACCGCCGACCGCGCCGCCTCCTTTGGGACGATGCGTCCGCGGATTCGTTGAGCCTGCCATTTTGCCGACGTCGGATAAATCCGCTCCCAGCGAGATAAGCCAGTCAACTGTTTCAGCTGACAAATTGACCATATTCCGCACGAGCGCGGCGTCATTTATGTTTTTTCCGCCTTTCATCGTGTCTTCGAAATACTGCTCGTTCGAGTCCTGTATGCCGAGTTTCTGCTGGACGCTCGTTTCCGACGCATTTAAGCCGCCGGTTGCATAGTTCGTATTGCCGCCGGCAAGTTCGCGCTTTTCCAAAACAATGACGTGCGCACCGCGTAAAGATGCTTCAACGGCGGCGGAAAGACCTGCTCCGCCTGCTCCGACGATTGCAATGTCGCAGACCGCGTTTTTGTACGCCTTTTTCGGTTCCGCTTTGCCGCCGTTCGCAAGGGTAAGCGCATTTTTCATCGCTTCAATCGTTCCTTTCGACGTAAATGTCGCGCCGGACACAGTATCGACTTTTTTTACGCTGCCGGTTTTTATCAACTGCGCAATAGAATCTTGAATTGCAGGTTTTGCAAAATCCGTTTCGTCTTCCGAAAGGACGGCTCCTTCAACGATGCTGCCGTCTTTTACGGTGAGCGAAATCGTTATCGGGCCGTTTAAGCCCGCGCCGGTTCCCTCCCATCTGCCGTCAATGAGCCGTGCAGGCACCGAATCCGCGTGCGTTTTTGCAATGCCTGCAACAATCGCTGCCGCCGAAACTGCCAAAAACACTGCGGATGCCGTAATCAATCCCCGCTTTTTCATAACACCTCCTATAAAAGTCAAAAAGAATCAACGTTCGATTGACTTTTTACGCGCGTCCGCACAAAAGCAAAAACGCGCATACAATAAACAAGTTTGCCCTCAATAAACTTTTCGTACGCCTTCCCATATTTCAAATATCTTCAGTTTGACTTGACGCAAAGTTCAAAATCTGAAAAGGCGGCGGATACTTTCTATAATTATGGGAGAAATTGAAGAAATCAGCATATTTTAACGAATGCGGAATGCAGTCCCTGCCGTCCGCTCTCATACTCGTGCAACATGTCCGTACGAAATAAGCGGAAACGCCCCGCTTGAAGCGGACGTAAGCAAAAGTCATTTAATAATTGGCAAGAAAAAACATTCCTAAAAGGACTGCATCGCGGCATTTTTCTTCGTTCCAGTCTGCGTCTGCCGGAAGACTTTGTACATAATTCCAGAAAATCCCGAATTCGGGGTCTATCCGCAAGGAATACTCTGTAAAATCGTCGGATTTTGTCTGCCGTCCGAACATGAGATAGACTGCGTTTGAAATGATGTCTAAAAAGACCGCATACGTCGTTTTCCAGTCATCTGTACCAGAATAAAAACTTTCAAGTTGATACAAAATCTGCTCTTTAAGCGCGATGTCGAATTTTTCAACCCATGTTTTTTGAATTAAAAGCGTCAGATTGTGCTTAAAACTGTTCAAAAGTCGCTGCTCTTCGCCGCCGCGTACCAAACTTGAAAAATCCCCCTCGTATCCGAACATTTTTGCAATTAAATTGACTGTTTCGGGAGCGGCCAGCGGCATATCTGCAAAGTCTTCAACCGCTTGAACGGTACGGGAGTCTATAAAGTCCTTTATCAACATTTTTATCTTTTGCGCCATTGCCATAACAAGATGATATATTTTTCGGAATGTTTATTCAATAGAAGCAATCTGTTCTGCGCCTTCCGCTTTTGAACCAACTGCCTCAAAACACGACGGTAAAAACATCTCTGTTCACCAATGAAAGTATCGAATAAAGATAATCTTTCTCATGAAGAATATCTTTCGTTGACAGCAAAATACCATTCCACTAGGATATAAATAGTGCTTGGAGGCATAAAATGAATAAAAAATATATTTTCGGTGTCATTTTTATTGTATCCGGCGTACTGCTTGCGCTCATGCCGTATAAAATCGCTCCTGTTTGTCATGCGGACAAAATGATGAAGTGCTTTTGGACGGGACGAGCCCTGCTTGGAACGGGTGTTTTACTTGCCGTGCTCAACGTATTTTTTTGCGTTATGAAATCGGGACAAAGCGGTATCGTCATTGCGAATATCCTTATCGCGCTGTATGCGGGGGCGGTGCAGACTGTTTTAATCGGCACGTGTAAAAGTCCGATGATGTCCTGCAACACGCACACAAAGCCTGCCGTTTTTCTCTTTATGGGACTGTTTATTGCCGTCAATGCGGTGTACGTTCTGCTTTCGGCGAGAAAAAAATAAGTATGCTTTTACAAGCGCAGGGACTTTCAAAATGTTTTAAACGACGCGGCGATGATTTTTTTGCAGTCAAAGATGTCGATTTTTCTCTCGATACGGGGGAATTTGTTTTTATCTGCGGGCGGTCGGGAAGCGGCAAGACGACCTTTCTTAATCTGCTTGCAGGACTTTTGAATGCGGATTCAGGGACGGTAGCCTACAGCGGCAAAAATATTTTTAGTTTTTCCGACGATGAAAGAAGTTTGTACCGCAACGAATCTATCGGCTTTGTTCCGCAGACAATTGGTAGTCTTCCTAATTTATCCGTGTTGGATAACGTGCGCCTGCCGCATTTTTTATTCCAGCGGGACGGCGACGGGGAAGGACGAGCGGCGCTCCTTTTGGAAATGATGGGCATTGCCCACTTAAAAGACGAACTTCCGAAAAATCTATCCGGAGGAGAGACAAAGCGTATGCTCATTGCCCGCGCGCTCATGAACGCGCCTGCCGTTTTGATTGCTGATGAGCCGACTTCAGACCTCGACGGCGCAACGACAAAAGCCGTTATGTCCGCGCTTAAAACGGTCAACGAGGAAGGAACGGCGGTCGTTATCGTAACCCATGACAGTGAAATCTTAGACGGCGGAATAAAAACCTATACGATGACGGACGGCAAACTTTCGTAAACTAAACGGCGACTTGAGCAAGCCCTGCCCAAAACGCTGTCTGTTGCAATCTTTTTATTTTCTTTTAGCTCAAACGAATATGGGCAAAATCGTTGATGCCTATGTTAACATAAATTTTCCCCCAGCAATTCTGTGTAATCTTTTCGATACTGTTTTTCTGTGTCGATGTTCTCTCGTTTCTGAAAGCGCCGGCGCCCGCCCGTACACAAAATACCGCCCGCAGCCGGTTTTGCTTTATGCAAAAGCGGCTGCGGGCGGCAGTTCCGTTAAGTCCGGCACATTGCCGACGCCTTAAAATTGTGCTTCGTGCGCGTTTTGTCATTAGTTAAAACAGGTGCCGACGGCAATCTCGCGATTTTAAGTTTCCAGCCCGCTGTGTCCGGCGCTTTTCAAAATACCTCTTCTAAACGTCGTTTTCACGCGCTTTCTGTTTTAACGCCTGATTACTCTACACGTCCCAACGCAATAAAACGCTGGTTCGCTTTAGAGAAAAGCATGGCCTTTTCAGTTTCAATGTCAAAGCGAATCTCTTGTCCAATTTTGAAGTTTATATTGCCGAACACAACCCCTGTCAAAAGATATCCGTTTATATCGATTTTTACAGTTGTCTCCATTCCTGTCGGCATAGAACTATAAATCGCGCCCTTCAATTTTCCATCATCTTTTATTTTGATGAATTCAGGCCTCAAGCCCAAAACAAAGTCAGCTTCAACAGCATTTAATTCATCTTCCTCTTCTTCCGCACTTGTGTCGCCGGCTTTCTTTTGAATTATGTAATTAAAAGGCATCATTTTGTTGAGTTTTTCGTTTTGTTTTGTGCGTTCAGCCTCTTCTTGTTTTTCCCTTTCAATAGCGGCTTCCGTATCTTTAACCCAAGTCTGATAATTCATCTTTTCATTTGGAATAAATCTCAAAGAAACACGACCGTCAAAAACTTTCAAATTAAAATCATCAGAAGCCTGCTCTCCCTGCGCTTCAACAAAGTTGATGGACGGATTACCAAGGAAGTCTGCCGCAAAAAGATTTGCAGGTTTTTCATACATGGCAAGCGGAGTTTCATACTGGTGAATAATGCCGTTATCCATCAAACAGATTTTTGACGAAAGAGTCATAGCTTCAAGCTGATCGTGCGTGATGTAGATAAAAGTTGAACCCATATCGAGGTGTAGACGCTGAAGTTCACTGCGCATCTCGAGGCGGAGCTTTGCATCAAGGTTGGACAGAGGCTCATCCATGAAGATAACTTGAGGTTTTGGCGCAAGAGTACGTGCAATAGCAACGCGCTGCTGCTGTCCACCTGAAAGTTCATTTGGATATCTGTCCATAAACATTCCGATTTTTACAATTCGAGAGACTTGTCGAACAATCAAGTCAATTTCTTCGCTTGTCAATCCGCGGACTTTTGTTACGCGTTTTCCATCCTTGCAAAGCGCGCATTCAGAATCAAGCGTAAAACCTTTTGCTCTGAATGATGCGGTCAAATCCTCTTTTTTCTTCTTTAACTCTTTTATAACGCTATCGGCGGCATTTTT
>CAUTOZ010000060.1:0-16404 GCA_963539635.1 uncultured Treponema sp. | reverse complement strand
CCTTTCCCGTCAAGGGTTAGAGCGGGGCAGAACGCTTACCGGAAGCATTATTTACAATTCGACGTTTGAAACGGACTTTTACGCTCAGCTTAACCTGTATGCCGCTCCGGCTGCGTCCCGTTTGCGGTATAAATACGTGCTGGACGCCGTCGAAATCAATAAAAACCGCTATATTTGCCTTCATACTTTTGAATTGGAAGGCTTCCGCCGTCTAAAAATCGGAATAACGGAAGGAATTTTACTTGAACAACCCTTTGAACTGCGCTTTTTAAATCCGTTAATGGTCATTCATTCGTTCGGGGCATGGCGCGATTACATGACTGCTGATGAAGAAAAATATTACGGCGAAGCGCACACAGCAGCGTACATGGGAATTCAAGCCGAATGGGCGTCGGTCAAATATCTTCGCGCCTACTTTTTGTATGCGCAAAATGAAATTCAAACGGAAGCGGAAAAGCAAAGTCTGTCTGGTAAACTTTTACCCGATAGTTTCGGCGTACAACTCGGTGCAGAACTAAACATTCCCGATAAGACGGGCGGCTGGTGGCAAACGATGTTCGAAGGCGTATACACATCTCCTTTTTTATACATTAAGCAGGGCGCGGATTGGTCGTTTTACAGCCGCCGCTACGATATGCAAAACAATGGCAGTGTGCCTATCTATTCATGGATTGGCTCGCCGTTCGGACCGGACTGTATCGGCGCTGCGGCAAAACTTGAATACTCTGTGCCGTTTAAATGGTCGGCAGCGCTCACCTATCTTTTTGCCGCGCACGGCACTAATTCATTCGGCATATTTAACAACACCGTTACAATTGGCGGAAAAACGTACTACGCCTATTATCCGTCGGTCTTACACAAACTCGGACTGGCAAATGACGATAAATTATTAGATATGGCGCGCACCCTTTCTCTGACAGGTGTTATTCAATACACAAACAGGATCAGTATAAAAGGCTCGTACTCCATAACCGAAAGTCTGACTGCACAAGCGCAGGCTGACTATTCATTTATATTCAACAATAAAAACGAAGCCGGAAGGTTTAACCACGGACTTCAATGTTCCTTAATATTGCAGTATCATATCAATACTTTCTAATGCCGCTGGAGTTGTTATGAAAAAATACACGATATGCGCCGCGTTTGCAGTTTTTGCAGTCCTGCCGCTTTTTTCCCAAACCAATACGACCATCGATTTAGACGACGGGATTTATACAGTTTTAGCGAATGCCGAACTGCGCGGGCTGTGTTCGGTTATGCCGGGCGTAAAACCGTACACCGAAGCGCGGATTCTGCGGGCTGTCGATGAAATCCTGCTAAAACCAGAAAAATTGACTGGAGAAGAAATTGTTTTTTTGTCGGACTTTAGAGCGCGGCACACAAGAAAGATGGAAAATTCAAAAAAATTGATGGAATTGCGTTTTGCCTCCCCGAATAAAAAAATCCCCGTAAGCATTCAAATGAATTTTGCACAAGAAGCGATTGTGTCGGGCGGCGCTTACTCAAAAAAAGCGTTCAATCAATGGGGATTTGATTGGATTACAACCTTGGACTTTGCAGGCGACCTCGGAAAAAACGTTTCGTACCGGACAACGCTTTTATTCGACGCAACGCAAATGCCGCTCTACGAGGCGGGAAGCGATTATTTTGTCGGCTATAACTGGTACCACGAAAATGCACATGATTTTCTTGACGGCGATTACCAAACAGGACACGTTCCCTATCCGGAACCGCACCGCCGCACGGTAAAAAAAATGCTCAATACGTCTTATTTGCCGTACACGTACAAAAAACGCTGGGGCGGGCAGATGTATTTGTTTGGGAAACTCTCTGCAAGCGGACTTGAAGGCTGGCCTACAAGCGCCGGCATGAGCGGCAATCTTGTTGCCGAAATCGGCGTTTCTTTTTTTGATGATAAGCTCAATATCCTGCTCGGACGCACAACTCATGAATGGGCTGCGATGGATACGGGCGCAAGTCTTGTTTTTAACGGTACCGCCCAGCCCTTTGCTGCGTTCGATATTCGCGCGGAAGTTTTTCCCTTCCTCAAGTTTTCAAGTCTTTCAGGCATTCTCGAATATCCGAATCAAGACTATATGAACAAGGACGGGCTGCCCAAAAAGGACGTAAAAGGCGACGACGCGTATTTTTACCAAAACGGTTTTTCCATCAATATGATGGAACTTGATTTTAAGTATGTGCATTGGGACTTCGGCTCGTCAGTCGTCTGGCCAAAGCGCTTTGAATTAGGCTACGTCCTGCCGCTGATGAATTTCGTCGAATATCAAAATCATATCGGCGATTACGACAATCTGGCGCTTTTTTCAAACATAAAGGGAAGAATTCCGGGGCTTGGCTCTGTTTGGGCGTCAATTTATATCGACGAAATAAACGGTATCAACAATGACCCAATCACATCTTCGCGCGCAATGTTCGCGGGACAGGTCGGCACAAAGTGGGCTATTCCCAAACTGCCGTTTGCCTCCGTTTCCGTGCGCTACACTAAAGTCGAACCGTACTGCTACACCCATCATTCTATCAACTATACTCCGTGGTACAATCACTACATCAGCACCGGCTACACGAACAACGGCTATCCGCTCGGCTACAATCTTGACCCGAACTCGGACGAAACTGCCGTCATTTTTGAAATGCGCCCGCGGCATAATATTGATACGACATTTAAGTACCGCATGATTCGACACGGGGCAGATTACGGCAGTCAACAAGTGCCGGGAAGTTCTTTGTATTCGGAGTTGAGTCCCTATAACCGCGACAAACTCAAAAAGTATTTTTTGCGCGACGGCGCGTATAACTGGATGCATATTCTTTCGGCGGAAGCATCAGTTGCGTTGCAGTATAAGACTACCCCGATAAAAGTTTTTGCTGACGCGGGACTGATGTACAGTTACTACACGATGATTGACGGCGCCGTCTACGATAAACGCAAAGAGTACGGAAACAACGGCAACAGCGGTGCGGATATGTTTACGCCCTTTCATATTGTGGACACGGACGAATATCCTGCGCTGTTCGGCGCGGTGCTGACGCTCGGCGTTTCGTTGTGGAAAAAATAGCCAGGCAGGCGGATAACAGCAAAGGGGTGCGGACGGCGGAGAACGTTATTTAATAAATAAAACGCCTTTTCCGTCCTCCCAAGTTTTCCAGAGGCAAACTTGCAGAAAAAATATTTTTTGAAGTCTGGGGGCATGGTAAAACGGTGCGGCGCTTTGTTTTTATTCTTTCGACTTTTGCAAAACTCTCGTGTATCTCCAACTTTCCTTCCGTGAAATACAATATCAGTCAAACTTCAATATGGAAAGTCCGTAAACGATAGATTTCCGCCTGCTCCCAAAAGAAGCCGGTTATACATACAAACCGCTCCTATTTATAAATTATCCGTCTTTTCCAAAATGCTATCTGTGATACAATAAGGCGCCGCGCAAAACTTTTTGGCGGACACGGGGGCGTAGTATGCTCGGCATTCATAAGAGAATCGAAAAACTTTTGCAATTTCTTGCTTTGGGGCTGTACGAAAAAGATAAAATGGTGCGAATGGCGCTGCTTTCGATGATTGCAGGGGAAAATATGTTTTTGTTCGGCCTGCCGGGGACTGCAAAAAGCATGGTTTGCAGGCGGCTTGCGCACGTTTTTTGCGGCGGCGGGGGAAAAATCAAGTATTTTGAGTATTTGCTTAACGAATTTTGTACGCCGGACGAATTATTCGGACCGGTTTCGCTTAAAGAACTTGAAAACGGCGGTTACCGGCGGGAGACCGCAGGATTTTTGCCGGACGCGGATATTGTATTCCTCGATGAAATCTGGAAAGCAGGCTCTGCTGTCCTCAATTCGCTTTTATCCATTATAAACGAGCGCAAATTCCACAATGGAAAAAACGTTGACGCGGTTCCGCTCAAGGTTCTTATCGCCGCGTCGAACGAACTGCCGGCAAAAGATTCGGGACTTGAGCCGCTGTGGGACCGTTTTACTGTCCGCTTAAAGACAAAACCCATCGAAGACGATAAAAACTTTTTTAAAATGATAACGGCAGCGCCTTCAGAAGACGGAGAGGTGAGCGCAGCGGCAGAAAAATATCGTATTACGCAGGAGGAATTTTCGGCATGGCAGACTGCAATCGAGCGTATGGCGCTTCCGTCCGACGTGCGCGCAGTGATTCAAGCCGTGCGTACGGAACTTGCGCGTAAGAATACGGAAGCACAAGCAGCGGGCGGCGAAAAATATTACGTTTCCGACCGCCGCTGGAAAAAAATCGTGCGCATTCTCAAAACGGCGGCATTTTTGAACGGCAGAAAGTCTGTTGATATTGCGGACGCAGCTCTTATCGCCGACTGCATTTGGAGCACGGAGGCGCAGCATGAACAGTCAGCTCTCATTGTCCGCGCGTGCATTCAGGAAGCGGGACTAGAAGCGGCTGCCGCGCTCCGCGAAATACGGGCGGAAATTACGCGTTTCAATCAAAAGGTCAGCGACGTCTGGTATGAAAAGCTCGTTATCGCGGGACAGAGGGCGGAGCCGGTCGTCGTCAGCCGGCAGGGGACTGCGGAAAAATATTACAAAGTCCGCGATAAAAACGGGCGGCTCTGGTATTTTGACGCGCTCATTTTTACGCGCAGTTACAACGGTTACTGGTACCGTTTTTTTGACGAAAAATGGAAAACCGAACAGGAGACGAATGAAGTTGTTTTGTCGGACGACGGAAAGACGATTTTTTCAAATGCGGGCGAATTTGCCGTCGAGTGGACGCCTGAAATCAAGGAAAAAACGATTTTGGTGCGGAAAACCGCGCTTTTCTCCAATCCGATTGACTATCAAACGGCACGGGAAGATTGCGACACGCACGGTTTTGAACCGCTGGCAGCGCTCATTCAAACCGAAAAAGAAAAACTTTCAGGTTATAAAAAACGCTGTTTTCCGGTTTTTCAGAGGAATCTGTTTGCGCCGCGCGGCACGGCGGAACTTATCGCGCAAAAAATCGACTCATTTATGGAAGAATTTGATGACGCAAAAGTTGAATTAGACAGGGTGCGCTACCGATATGCAAAACGGTAATGAAAAAGAAGCGGGCGCCGCCCTCTCTGCTGCGCTGCATTCCGGCGCGGCGGACGAGCAGCTTTCGCTTACTGGAAGCGCAGGGGCAGACTTGATTGCCGATATTTTTCGTCCAGCGGATATGCGGCAGTCAAAATTATTTGATTTTGTCGAGCACAGCGGAGACGTTAAAGCGTGCATTTTGTCGGACATCTCCGGCTGGCTTTCCGCTCTGCAATCGACGCTTCTGGCAAAAAATCCCTTTGCGGCAGAAGAAGCGTTTATTCAAAAATTACAGTCGGCGGACAATGCAGCGTTTTCTTTGGACTATCTGACGCATATTCAAGACGAATATGCTCTGCTTCCATCTGTAAACGACGATACGCGCGCTGATGTCGCCCGTCCTTCCGTCGAATTCGATTTTTACCGCAGCGAACTTGAAGTTCCAGAATCGGAGGCAAATGATACTGCAAAAGCCCCTCCCGCAGAAGGCAGGGCCTTGTTCCGTCATTTGAAAACCGATATTCAAATCGAGTATGTCGAGCGCAAAATGCAGTGGGAGCATGAGCGCACAGAAAAAAGCCGCGGGGATTTTATGCGCAGTTTGTACAAAAAAATTGCGGCTTTTCAAAAACTTGAACCGCTCATCTCTCCGTTTATCGATAACGCGGAACGCCTCTGGAGTTTAGCGGCGTCTCCGTTTTGCGAAACTGGTTTTGACGTTCTGCAGCACTATGCGCAATTTCTGGAGCGGGACGTCTTTCTCGCGCAGCTTGCAGACGTTTTAGGCAGAAGCGGACGCGCGTCTTGCCAATCGGAAGAAAAAGTGTACAAGCGCGCTGCCGTCTCCACCGAATACGAGACTGTTCCTGCTTCCGGCGGCAGACGGGCGGGCTTACGGTTTTCCGGCGAAGTTGAAAGCGCCCTGCCGGCAGAAATTGCGCTGTATAAACACGAAGCAACGCGGAAGTACTTTCTATACAAGTTTGGGCAAAAACAACTTTTGTCATACGCATATGAGCGGGTTGTGCCTAAAAACTGCGGGCGCGTCGTCTGCACAGAAGAGCGCGCCGCGGTTTTGGAGCCGCGGGGTCCCGTCCTCATCTGTATCGATACGAGTTCTTCTATGCAGGGGGAGCCGGAACGGATTGCAAAAACCGCCGCTTTTGCGCTGGCAAAAACAGCCGTTTCTGAAAAGCGCGCCTGCTATCTCATTTCCTTTTCGACTGGAATCGAAATGCTTGACGTGGGCGGTTTTGAAGCGGGAGATGAGGTTTTACCGCTCGTCCGCTTTTTGAACGGAAGTTTTAACGGCGGCACCGACGCCGCTCCAGCGCTTACGCACGCAGTCGAGCAGCTCCAGACGCAGCGCTGGAAATATGCTGACGTTTTAATGATTTCCGATTTTATTATGGCAAGCCTTCCGCTCGCCCTCGAAGAAAAAATCAAAGCCGAACAAAAAAAAGAGACAGGATTTTACGGTCTTTCCGTCGGAGAGGAATGCAACTGCAATTCCCGTATGCTGAACCTCCTCGACGCCCACTGGAATTACAATCCCCGCCGCCCTGCGCCGCAAACAAAACTAATCCAATCGCTTGCCGAGTTAAAACTGCGAAAATTCCGCCGCCCGCCGTCGGAACCAGAGTAAACGCGCGGCAGGCTCCATCCCGTCATGCAGAGGTTTTTTCAGTCCAGAAGCGGCAGCAATTTTGCCGCTGCGGATAGAAAAAAGCGAAATGACTGTCAAATTGCGCTTTTTGTCCTCCTGCCTTCTTCTCCGCTCCATTTTATCGTAAGTCTGCCGCCGCTGCACACTGTCTTCCTCTCAGATACAAGAAACTCTATTCTCCGCATGTTTGAGTAGGCAAATGCGGGTTGACGGTACTCCGTTTCATCTTTCAAACTTCACAACAACCGTCAGCGGTCGTCTGCTGCGTTTGTGTTCCAGTCATTTTGGTACACAGAAAATATTTCTTGAATCTGCGCGTTAATTGCCGCCGTCAATTCCGATTTTATTTTCATCAATTCAATGGTGCTTACGCTTGCGTTCATCCGCTCGGTATTTTGAGCGGGAAGCAGCAATTCCGCGGGCGTGGTGTACAAAGTCTCTGCTAAAGACTTGTCGCTGACCCACGTCCGGCACCCTTCAATATCGTTGATTGTCTGGGCGGATAATCCCGCTTTTTCCGCCAATTTTTCTTGTGTCAAGGCAAGCCGCTTTCTGAATATTTTGATGTTTTGGGACAGATTGCTGCGCAATTCCATTTGTGTCATGGAGGAATACTATGGTAAAAGTAAGTGATGTAAACTTGACTATAGTAATTGTTAAGTGCTATTATTAACAAGGCTTTGGACACGGAGCGGGAATATTAAGCCTGCTTTGAACATTTCGTTTCGGAGCAGGTCGATTTCATAATGTTTCGGGTTATGTCGTTTGATGTAACAAAAAAGCATCCGCACACCTTTGCGGATGTTTTTTTTGCGCCTGCACGTAAAATCGTTTCGGCGCGCCTTTCCAGTCCCTCTGTATTATTATGACGGCACGTGTACGATTTCGCGCGGTTTTGAGCCGTTTGCGGCTCGTCTGCAAGGCTGGAGGGAAGCGGCGTTAGAAACTATTTGCACTTCTCTCCAAACAAAACACGAATAAAATCTCTTTTTGAATACAAAATCCTTACAATTCGTATAACTTCATCTTCAATTCTATAAAATATTGAATAATTATTTGCAACCACAAACTTATAATCTGTAGGAAACGAAATATATTTTTCTACAGAAATTCCTGCATTAGGAAAAACAGTTAAATTTTCATACGTTTCGATAATTTTTGAGATAGTATTATGTGCTGCAATAGGATTTTGAAGTTCATTCTCAATATAATTTTTGATTTCGAGCAAATCTGCTGCCGCTTGCGGAGCAATCTTTATCTCAAACATCAAAGTCCCGTCATTTTTTTGACTTGTGTTGTGTCCAGCCATCCGTTTTGCAAAGCAGATTCTTCACCTTTCTTCAATTCAGAAAAAAGAGTTTTCGTAGCCGTCAATTTTTCGTAATCTCTTATGGAAATTACCGCATAACACCCCCTGCCATTTTTAGTAAGAAAAACCGGCGATTCATCAGCAACATCCTGCAAAACTTCATTATAATTACGCAAATCCGAAACAGGTTTTATAGCAATCATACGCACCTCTAATATTCGTACTATTTTACGAAATAATTATCTTAAAATAGTTATAACTGTCAAGTGAATTACGCTCTCATAGTGTTTATAAATCTAGCAAATCAGAGTGAACCTTACTGTCGATGTCTTCTTTTCCGCTGGGCAACGAGCAAGGCTTTGGACACGGAGCGGGAATATTAAGCCTGTTTTGAACATTTTGTTTCGGAGCAGGGCGATTTCATAAAGTTTCGGGTTATGTCGTTTGATGTAACAAAAAAGCATCCGCTCATTTTTGCGGATGCTTTTTTTTTCGCCCGTCCGTAAAATCGCTTCGGCGCGCCTTTCCAGTCCCTCCGTATTACGACGGCACGTGTACGATTTCGCGCGGTTTGGAGCCGTTTGCCGGTCCTACAATGCCGCGCTCTTCCATTTCTTCTATGAGACGCGCCGCGCGGTTGTAGCCGATTTTGAGTTTTCGCTGAATGTAAGACGCGCTTGCCTTACCCGACTGAATGACAATATCGAGCGCCTCTTCGTAAAGCGGATCTGCTCCGTCCTGAAAAAGCAGTTGCTCTGAGCTGCTTTCTTCATCGTCAACAAAAATTTCGTCATCAATATAATCCGGCGCACCAAGTCCTTTGACATATTCGACGACGTTTTCAACGTCAGTATCGCTCACAAATGTCCCCTGAATGCGGACAGGGAACGGGTCTACAGCACTTGCGTAGAGCATATCGCCCTTGCCCAAAAGCATTTCCGCACCCACTTGGTCAATAATAATGCGGCTATCCATTTTTGAAGCGACCATAAACGCAATGCGGCTCGGAATGTTCGCTTTAATCAGTCCCGTTATAACGTCGATTGACGGACGCTGCGTCGCAAGCACCAGATGAATGCCGACTGCGCGGCTCATTGCCGCAAGACGCGCCACCGTCGATTCAAGTTCTTTGCCCGTCGTCGCCATCAAGTCTGCAAATTCGTCGATAATCACCACGATATACGGCAGTTTTTCCGTGCAAATATTGCGCTCGCGGATGCGCGTATTGTAACTTGTAATATCGCGTACGCCCATGCCGTCTAGCAGCGAATAACGCCGCTCCATTTCGCACAGGCAGTATTGCAGCGACTGGAATGCGCGCTTTGGCTCTGTGATGACAGGAGTCAGCAAATGCGGAATATCGTTGTAGAGTTTGAGTTCAACGATTTTCGGGTCAATCAGAATAAGCCGGACTTGTTCGGCAGAGCGTTTGTACAAAATCGAAAGAATCATACTGTTGACGCAGACGGATTTTCCCGCTCCAGTTGCGCCCGCAATCAAAAGATGCGGCGTTTTTACAAGGTCTAAGAGCTGCGGTTTTCCCAGAATATCCTTTCCAAGGACGACAGGAATAGACATCGACTTGAATTCCGGCAAATCTTGTTCAATCATTTCGCGGAAGCTGACAATCGAGCGCTTTTTGTTCGGCACTTCAATGCCGACCGCCGCGCGGCCGGGTATGGGCGCCACAATACGCACGGAGCTTGCCGCGAGCCTGAGCGCAATATTATCCTGCAGCGTTACAATCTTGCTCAATTTTACGCCGTGCGCAGGCAAAAGTTCGAACATCGTTACAACTGGCCCTTTTTTTATACCGATAATTTCCGCCTCAATGCGGAATTCATTGAGCGTGCTTTTGAGTCTGCGCGCGTCTGCCTTCGTTTCATCGTCAATAATCCAATATTGGTCGTCCTTGAATGCCGTTAAAAGATCGGCAGGAACGCTGTACGGCGGTTTAGGAATAACACCGCTCTGTTTGAAGCCGGACTGCACCGCCGGTGTATTTGCTGCCCCTTCGTCACCTGCAAACGATTGACTGTCTTCGCGCTCGTTTTCTTCTATATATAAAGATGACTGTTCAGCGTCGCCGGTTGACTGTAATGCGGTATGCGCCGTTTCGACTGCGCGGGAAAGCGGTGCGCCGTTTTCAGAACGAAAGCCTGCCTCTTCTTGCCGAGCGGGTACAGCGGATACGGCGTTTGCCGGAATAGCACTGCGTCGAACGGTGATATACGTTTCTTCCTGTGCCGGCGGCTCGTCTGCCGAAGACTGCGGCTCCGTGTGAGATGCAGTTTCCACGTGGGAAGCGCTGTTTTCTCTATACGGCTCCGTGTTTTGCAGTACAGCGGAAACTGCATTTTGAAAATGCGGAGATTCTGTGTACGGTGCGGAAAAAACGTTTTCGCCGTTATTGTGCGACGTTTCATTTGGTAACGATGTCTTATGCCAATTCTGCTCTGCCGCGCAACTCTGTATTTCGCCCGCCGCCCCTTCGCGCTCTGTTTTATACAACGCTGCCCCGCCGGAGCTGCGCGTAGGTATAATTTCTTGAGACTGCGCGGCACTGTGAGGAGCGTGTTCTTGAACGAGTGCAGTTTGTTCTATGGGCTGCAGGTTTTTGTTTTGTTCTGGAATTGCACCTGTATTCGTGTATGCTTGCGTTTGGTCTTCTTTTTCATCCGTCGGCTTCGTAAGGACATCGTCTGGTCTCATATCATCGGCATTGCTCTGATGGTGAGCAGAAATGCTTTGCATTTCATTGTCAGTGCGGCTCCGGCTATGCATCGCCTTTTCCGCTAACACTTCCTGCAGCGCGTCGGCTTCCATATCCGCAAACACGTCCGACGAAGTTTGAAACTGGATTTTATTGTCGTGTGTCTGCGCTTCAAGTTCATCCTGCGTTTCGGCATTCATGTCGATATCGAAAAAGTCGGGGTCAAGTTGTGCGCGAGCATATACGGGTTCACTGTCGTTTTTTTTTACGGGTGCCGTGTTTTCCACCTCTTTGCCGGCAGTGTTCTGCTCCGGCGGAAGGGGCGGCGTGAGTTCCGTAAAGCACGCTTCCTCATCGGCACGGGCTTTGCGCTCTTGGTCTCGGATATGCGCAAAAAACTCCGCGTCCTGTCCGTCTGCGTACGGATCGGTCAAAACGGGCTTTGCGGAAGTAAGATATTCGGCGGAATGCGTCGTATTTTGTCCGTGCGCGCTTGGAGAGACGGCATTGGCAGCGGCAAAGGGGCTGCGTTCGTCTTCGGCGAGGAAATCCGGCTCAATGCGTTCGGCGTAGGGACTTTCCTCTTCGCTGGGAACATCGGAGGCTTCTTCGGCAAAATAATCGTCCGCTTCAGGAGGAATAAAATCGTCGTCCGGAAAGTCTGCCGGCGCGTCTTCGGGATTTCCTGCCTGCGCTTTAATTTGATATGCGTCCGGCCATTCCAACTCTTCAATTTCATCCGCCGCGTCGTTTTCTGTTTGTTCTTCCAGTTCATCGGCGGAGGGCGTCGTCAAAGCGGCGTATTCTTCTTTTGTAATGACGGTTTCAGGCGCAGGCTGCTCAAGTCCATCAAAAACTCCCTGAAACGGGTCGTCTTTTTTTTGTACCGGCTCATTGACGGGAACTGCGGCAACATCCGGCTCTTGCGCGTCTTTTTCAGTCATCTTGACCTGCTCGGCTGTACGCTGCGATTTTTCCGCGTCTTTTTCGGTTTGACCGTCAGAGTGAATTCCCTGCGATTGTTCTTCAAATTGGGAATTTTGACTTTTATAGCCGCGTTCGTATTCTTTTTCGCTTTCTGTCTGCTGACTTTCCGGTCTGCGTTCGGAATCGGTTTGCGTGTTCGCTCGGAAAAAATTGAAATTCCACAAGCGGTGCGGTTTTGATTCAACGTCATCGCTGCGTTCTTCAAAATCAGGAAAATTCTCTTTGAATGCAGGCGAGACGGCGATTTTATCCGCGAAAAGCCGTGTTGCAAGCAATTCGATAACGATGAGCGCAGTGCCTGCGGCCAGCGTAAGCGCGATTTTTAGTTCAAAAAAAGGGGATGCGCCTTCATAAACGGCGCGGCAGATTTTTTCGACCGTTGCCGACGTAAAAAACGGAACGGCAGCGGTTAACAGTCCCACCGAGCGTCTGACTGTCCATGTTGAAGCAAAGCACGAAAGCGCAGCGGAGAGTAGAAAGAGCGGAATGAGCGCGCTTGAAAATCCGTACACAGTTGAAAGCATTTTTCCGGTAAAAAAAAAGAGGTTTCCGCGTCCAAAACTTCCGAAGTCCAACAGCTGCAGCATGAATGCAATAGAAAAAAATGCCGACAAGACGAGTAAAAAAATGCCGACAGCAATATTCGGTTTATTTGAAAGTTTCATGCTTCATTATCGGTTTTTCGACGGGCTTTTTTAGACAATCTTATAGGCGTGCGGATGGCAGGGAACGGTGTTTGACAGGCGTAATTGGTTTTCCGTCCGCTTTAGTTTGCGCTGGACAAACTAAAAAAAGTATTTAGCGGCAGCCTTGCGGGAATGCGTGTTTGAGGGCATATGTCTCGAATGTAAGTTTTTGTCGTGCTCGCGCTTATTTTCCCTGCGCGTTTTCGTAAAATCCGTCATAATGCGGGCATGACATTTTCCGATTTTACGGCGGGCGCGGACGACTCCGGCAGACGGCTTGACAAACTTGCCCGGCGCTTTATTCCCGAACACAATCTTTCGGGGCTGTACGGCGCACTCAGAAAGGGACTTATCAAATTGAATGGAAAAAAAGCCGCGCCCAACTGCCGCATCAACGCAGGCGACACGCTGACTGTTGCAGACATCCTTCTTGACCGGCGGACACTGTCGACAGCACGGCAGGGGACGCAGTCGTTCGGAAGCGGGGCAGGGGTGCAGCGGGACGCGTGTGTTTCGTTTCCGTATGAAATCGTTTTTCAAAACCGGCACGCTCTCGTCATTAACAAACCCTGCGGCGTCCGCGTTCACGGCGGGGAGGACGCGCTCGACTTCGCAGTGCGGCGCCTGTATGCGGCAGCACCCGGGGAACAGTCATCGCTTTCGTTTGTGCCCGGCCCTGTTCATCGGCTCGACCGGCGGACAACTGGACTGCTCGTCTTTTCGCAGAGTATCGACGGTGCGCGCTTTTTATCGGGAGCGTTTGCCTCCGGCGCTGTCAAAAAAACATACCTCGCACTTGTCTGCGGCACAATGACTGGAAAGGCGCTGTGGGAAGACGCAATCGTGAATGACAGCGGCGCAGCGCGCGGATTTAAAACTGTAAAAGTCGTTCCATGCGCGGCGGACGGGGCAAAGAATGCTCGCACCCGTGCTATTCCGCTGGAAATCGGAATGTACAAGGGCAGTCCATGTACGCTGGCGGCATTCCGCATAGAGACCGGCAGAAAACACCAGATTCGTGCGCAGGCAGCGTATCACGGTTTTCCGCTTTTGGGCGACAGCGCATACGGCGCATTCGTCATCGAAGCGGAGTGCGCACATTTTCTTCATTCATACAGCCTCGACTTGCCGGAAAATAATCTTGGACTGCCGGAAAAACTGACCGCCCCGCTGCCAGCGGCGTTTCAAGTCATGCTGAGTACCATCGGAATGAAAGGAAAACTGCCGCCTGCATCTTTCTAAAACTCAAACCACTGCCCTTCTTTGGTCAAATACCAGTCGGCAATGACCTGCGATGATGTTCCGTCATACCACGATATGCTGCCATCGCGGTTGAGGACGACGGCGCGGGCGGTATTGCGGGCAGATTTGACCGGCAGGGACGCGGAACGATTGAAAATAATGCTTTTGCGGTCTGTCAAATTGATTTCTCGGATGGAGTTTTGACCGACATTCTGTCCGATGTTCGTATACAACGCGGGAAAATACAGATAGGTGAATGCGTCGGGAAAATCGCCGGTAAAGTTTGCAATGGCGCTGGTTTGTTTTGATGGCGTATTGTATCGAAAGACGGTCGTGCGCTTTGTGGTGCCTGACTCCTGCACACTGATGCCGTAAATATCGTTTTCATTCACGCTCAAGCCGAAGGCGACATTTCCGGCAAGCGGCGTGGGGACGGTTTCTCCGGTCGTCATGTCTACCGCAAGCAGGGCGCAGCGCGGATTTGTCTCAAGCGATTTTGCAATATAGAGCGTGCCGTCGGCGGCGAGAACGCAGTCCTGCAAGCCCGCGCCCGCATACGCTTCGCGGAGCGCACTTTTTTCCATATCGTATATGTTGACTGACGAGCTGCTTTCTAAGTCAACAAGAGTATTTCCAAAAAGCCTGAGCGACTGGAGCGATGTTTTTGGCGTGTACAGCGTTTTTACTGCCGGCTGCGCATAGTCAAAAAGCAGAACGGACGTCCGCGTGCCTTTCGACCACAAAATGACGGAGTCTCCGTAAGCGATAAGCTGCGTCCGTCCCGGATTATCGCCGAGCCGCTTTACCAGTCCCGTGTCATAAGAGGAGCGGAATAAAGCGTCTTTCGTAAGGAAATAAAAATCTTCACCAACTGGAGCCATATCTAAAATTCGGTCGTAAATGTCCTGCGTAATCGGCTCAAGCATGCCTTGCTCCGTGCTGGTTTCCGCGCTGATTTTGTACACCGCACCGGACGCAGAGCCGAGCAGTATTTCATTCCCTAATTTTGTGCCGGACGTTATCGCGCCGCTTCCGCGCGGCCCCGTGAACGTCCGTACGACTTTCGGATTTGAGACTGCGCGGTTGTCTCTGTTTGCAAGCATTTTGAGCGTGTACAGGCCTTTGCCGTCGTTTTCGAGGTAGTACAAATTCCTGTCGCTTTTTGAAGCAAGCAAAAGAGGATTTGCCGCCTTTATGGTCGCAACCGGTTTTCCTGTAATGCAATAGGAGATGGAAACTGCGCTGTCTTTAACGCCCGCAAGGAATAAAAAATTGTTGAACAAAACTGCCTGCGAAAGTCCCTGCATGACGGAAATGCGCTGTTTTACGCGCCCTGTTGTTAAATCGTAAAAAGAAAGATTGCCGGCAGGAGAATACAGTGCGGCGTTTTTTTCCGTGCTGTTCGTAACCGCGTAAGAGATGATACCTGTCGCGTCTTTTATTTTTCCGGCAGCAACGTCGCCTGTCGCCGTGCGTATAAACTCCGCCCCGCTGACCGTTGCTGTTCCTGCGATGATATACGTGCCGTTTTCCGTAAACGAAAGCGACGTAACCGAATCCTTGTACAGCCGCGCCCACTTCCGCGAAAGCGTTTCCCAGTCCCACAGCGCAAGCCGATTTACCAGTCCGCCGTCCGTTTCGTAGACCGCAATAAAACGCCCGTCAGGAGAAACGGCAGCCGCTTTTATTTCGTATTCGGAAATCTGGTAATGTTCGCCTTGATTGTCGTCTGTCCATTTGATGAGAAAACCGTCTTTTCCGGCGCTTACATAGGCTTTTGAAAAATCCGTTTCCTGCGCGGCAGGCGTTATAACCGAAACCGCTTCTTGATGAGGCTGCGTCGAAATATGCGATTGGGCGTCAAGTAAAAATGCCGCATACAAAAAGACGAATATAAACGCCGTTCGTTTCATTTTACGGTTCCTCCGGTGTGCAGCAATCCCTTAAAATACGTGATGTCGGAAAAAAGACCCGCAGAGAACAGCAGTGCAATAAATGCAATCCCCACGAATTGAATATAATACAATAGTTTGGGACTCATTTTGCGCCGCGTTGTCAGTTCTATCAGTGAAAAAAGAATAAGCCCGCCGTCTAAGATGGGGACGGGAAGCAGATTCATGATAAAAAGCGAAATGCTGATGTATGCCGCAATGCCGAGCGCACCGGCGGCGGACTTTTGTGAAAAACTATCTTTAATCGCTCCGCCAAGCATATCGGCGACCCGCGCGGGGCCGGAAACGGAATTTTTTAAGTCCGCCCCCTTAAAAAGCGTCGCAATTCCTTTGATAGTCAAAAAAATTCCCTGTGCGGTGTCGCTTACGCCTTTTACAATCGCTTTGTGGAGCGCAAGCGGCGGCTGTACCCGCTTTTCAATTGAATCTTTGTCCGCTACAACGCCGATTTTGCCCGCGCCGCTTTTTTTATCGAAGTCCGTGTGAACGGAAAAAGTCAGGTTTTCGCCGTTACGGTTCACGCTGACAGAAACGTCTTCGTCGGGGCGGCTTACGATTTCCATTAAAAGCTCGGAAAAATCGCCTACAGTCTTGTTATTGACCGCCGTTATCACGTCGCCTGAAATAATGCCAGCTTCCCGCGCCGCGCTGTGCAAGTCGGGATATACTTCGTCGGCAAGCGTTATCTTCGTTGAATACGAATAGTACGTGTAGCCGGCAAGCGCAATGACGGTAAACGCGATAAACGCCGTAAAAAGATTTGCGAACGGCCCTGCAAACGCGATTAAAATACGTTT
>CAUTOZ010000059.1:0-16583 GCA_963539635.1 uncultured Treponema sp. | reverse complement strand
TCCGTGTTGTGCTGTCCATCAGTACCGTGATCGGCTGCATATCATTACCGTGAAGGAGTGTTCTTCATTACCGTGAAGGACATCCCTTCATTATGCTGAAGAGAAGTTCTTCCAACAGCAGGAGCGCCTGTTTTGTTCGGCTGCCGTTTTTAGTGTTTTGCGGCAGCAGCCTTTTTTAAGAGTTCTCGACTAGAGTCCGGTCTTCAAGTGTCGTTTCCCTGCGGCAAGCATGTCCGTTCGGTGCGCTATTCGGAATAATTGATACGGCACTTTTTATCTTATTGCTAAATCTCAATATAGAAAAGTTTTCTGACCGCAGCCGTGCATTATCTATTGGTAATTTATTCATGCGAGGGGTAATTCACTCTCCGCACAGACAGTATCGCCATTCCGCACACTTACAACTACAGAGAAGGCTGCCGTATCACAGGCAACTAATGTTATGCTGCCGTAATTTTTTATCAACGAGTAAGAATGAAAGCATAGAATGGAAACGGTCCCTACGGGAGTCGAACCCGTCTTTAAAGATTGAGAATCTTTCGTCCTAAACCGATAGACGAAGGGACCTTTTTTGCAGAAAAAAATAGCTGCCTTTTACGAGGTCAGCTACTTTCGTTCCCCAAGGAGGACTCGAACCCCCACAAGCAGAACCAGAATCTGCGGTGCTACCATTACACAATCGGGGAATGGAATATGGCGGCACTATATTTATTTTTTCGATAATTGTCAAGGTTTTTAGTGCACTGCGCCGCCGTCTCGTTTATTTAGTACAACTGATTTTTACTATCGCTCCATTGTTACATTCCCCTTGATAAATTCTAATCTGCCATCTTTCGATACTCATCGAACTTTGTAAGCATCTCCGCATCTTTATCTTTTTGCAGCAAGCTGAAGACGACGGCAAATACGGCGCAGGCGAAAAAGCCGGGCAGGATTTCGTAGATATTAAACACGCCGCCTTTGAGGTTGTGCCACGCGATGACCGTAACGCCGCCTGCGACAAGACCGGCAAGCGCGCCGTTCCGCGTCATGTTTCTCCAAAAGAGCGCAAGCAAGATGAGCGGGCCGAACGTTGCGCCGAATCCCGCCCACGCATAACTGACGAGGCTGAAAATCGAACTTTTCGGGTTGAGCGCGATAACGAAAGCGACCGCCGCAATCACGAATACCGTTATACGGCTTACGTTGAGCACTTCGCTTTCTTTTGCGTCTTTTTTCAAAAGTCCCTTGTACACGTCGCGGCTGAATGCAGAGGAAGCGACGAGAAGCTGCGAGTCGGCAGTTGACATTGCGGCGGCAAGGATCGCGCACAAAAAAATCCCTGCAACAAAGGTCGGATACATGTGCTGCATCGACGCGCTAAAGACTGTTTCCGCCATTTCTGGAGCAAGAATATCGGAAAGATACGCCGTTCCCGCAGAACCGACGACGACCGCGCCCACAAACGCCGTGATAACCCAGACCGTCGCAATCCGGCGCGAAAGTTTTATCTCGGAGTTGGAGCGGATTCCCATAAAACGGATGAGGATATGCGGCATTCCAAAGTAGCCAAGCCCCCACGCCGCAGCGGAAATCGCCGAAACCGCGCTGTACGTTTTGTTTGCAATAAATTTTTCCTTCATTATATCGCCGAAGTCGCCAGCCATCGCGCGTGAGCCGAACTCGTTTATCTTTGCAAGCGCTTCGGCAGGGCCGCCTAAAACGGCAATCATCACGGAAGTCGTTATGACAAGCGCGATAAACATCAGCGTCCCTTGAATAAAATCGGTCGCGCACACTGCAAGATAGCCGCCTAAAATCGTGTACGACAAAATGACGATAAGACCGATGGTCAGCCCCGCATAATACGGCAGCCCAAAGACGGAATTAAAGAGTTTTGCGCACGCCACAAAGCCCGATGCGGTATAAATCGTAAAAAAGAGCGCGATAAAGATGACGGAAATCGCCGCAAGCACGTGCGACTTGTCTTTAAAGCGGTTTGTTAAAAATTCCGGAATCGTAATTGAATCGCCGAATGCAATCGTGCACTTGCGAAGCGGCTTTGCGACAATCAGCCAATTCAAGTAGGTGCCGACCACCAGTCCCGCCGCCGTCCAAAAGGCTTCTTTCATACCGCCGAGGTAGGCAAGTCCCGGTAAGCCCATCAAAAGCCAGCCGGACATATCGGACGCCTCCGCGCTCAACGCCGTCATCCACGGCCCCGTCCGCCGTCCGCCCAAAAAAAAGTCCAGCGCGGAATTGTTTTTCTTCATATACCGAAGCCCGATAATGACCATAAAGCCCAGATACAGCGCAAACGCCGCAATTTTTGCAATCAATTGACCAGTCACCATTTTCTCCATTCTTTATTTATTTTCTATTATATATAGTAAAAATCAGAGCGCAAACGCATTTTCCAACCGGCTTTTCGGGGTTCCGGCGCAGGTTGACCTTACGCCCGTAACGTCCCGCTCCGCACGAATGCCATTTATAGCAAGTTTGCAGCAGGCAAACTTGAAAGGGCGAAAAACCGGTTAAGTCTGTAAAACCCATTTTCCATCGCCCTCGCATTCCCACCAACCGCCGCTTGCCCGCCGTACTTTCTCATTATGAATTAAGTTTACGGATTTTACCTGAAATATGCAATTATATATCCGTTTCGTTTTTTGAATCCCAATGCGCGGTAGAGTGATAACGCAGGTACATTCGTATTTTTTACAAAAAGCACGGCGGCTTTTTTTACCGCAAACACATTTTTTAAAACGCAGTACAGTACGTCGAACGCATATCCCCGCCGACGGAACTCACGTTTTACATATACGCCGCCTATCTGTGCCGAGTGAAAGCCAAGCGCGTTCGTTCCCGCTTTTGCTGCAAGTGTGCCGTCCGGCAAAAGTACGGCGGCAACATACTGCATCCGCAATACGGACTTTAGGTGCAGGCGGCAGATGTCTTCGGAAAATACGTCGTGTTCAGGCAGCACTTCTTCGATTTCGTAGCATTTTTGCAAATCGAACAGCTTATCAAATAAGGCGGCATCCATCTCACTCCGGCACCGGAAAATCTGCGCTCCGTTTTGCAGCAGCGGTTCTTTAATGTGTGAAATTTCCGCCGCCGAAAGCCCGAAAAGCGAGTATTCGTTGACCTGCGTCGGTGCAAGATTTATGCGCGCGTCTTTCAATGCCGCTAAAATAAGTTTTGCGCCGCCTGCGCTTCCGTTTACGCACGAAATGCGGAGTTCGGGTTTACGCGCGGCAAAAAAATCTGCAAACGCGTAGATAAAATCTTTTGCAAGCGTTTCAAAGTTTTGCGTCTGTGCGCCGTCAATTTCTCTGACGCGCTCCGCGTTCCAGTCTTCCGCCGACATATCTGCAAACGGCAGACAATGTAAAATCGTGCTTCGGAAATTGATTACGCCGTAAATAAATCCGCTTTTTCCATCATGTTGAATATATTTAGTCAGCCTTTCGCCCGTGTTCTGCTCCGAAACGACTGCATACGCGTCTTTCACCGAACGGCGCAATGTCTCTACAAGTTGAACGCAATGCTCCTCATGCCGCTCCAGAAAGCGGAACACCGCGCTGCTCCCATCTGCGTCCATCGCCGCAAGCGGAACGAATGTCATCAATTCCTAAAGCTGTGAATGGGAGCGGGAATGCGCCCGCCGCGGTTGATGAAATCCGCGCAGCCGAACGGATTGACCGCCATGACCGGCGCGCCGCCCAAAAGTCCGCCGAATTCCGCCCAGTCGCCTTCTTTTTTACCCGGCACGGGAATGAGCCTGACCGCAGTCGTTTTGTTGTTGACCATGCCGATTGCAAACTCGTCCGCCATAATGCCGCTGATGGTCGTTGCCGGCGTGTCGCCCGGAATTGCAATCATATCAAG
The DNA here is from genome assembly GCA_963539635.1 of uncultured Treponema sp. Classification (GTDB taxonomy): domain Bacteria; phylum Spirochaetota; class Spirochaetia; order Treponematales; family Treponemataceae; genus Treponema_D. The sequence continues at coordinate 12,716 of CAUTOZ010000059.1, read as the reverse complement.
CCCGACGGAACAAACCGTCGTCATCGCTTCAAGTTTTTCAAGGGAAATCGAATGGGCGCGGACGGCGTTTATCATTCCTTCGTCTTCGCTGACCGGAATAAACGCGCCGGAAAGCCCGCCGACGCGCGTACTCGCCATAACGCCGCCTTTTTTTACCATGTCGGTGAGCATGGCAAGCGCCGCAGTCGTTCCCGGCGCCCCCGTCGATTCAATTCCAATCTCTTCAAGAATACGCGCAACCGAATCCCCGACGGCAGGAGTCGGCGCAAGCGATAAATCCAAAATGCCGAAGTCCACGCCGAGCCGAGCCGCCGCTTCCGTTCCGACCAGCTGCCCCATGCGCGACACCTTAAACGCCATCTTTTTGATGCCGTCGGCAAGATCATCAATCGGGCGGTCTTTAAAATCCTTCGCCGCCGCAAGAATAACGCCCGGCCCGCTTACGCCAACCGAAAGCTGCGCTTCTCCCTCGCCGACTCCCTGAAATGCGCCCGCCATAAAGGGATTGTCTTCCACCGCGTTGCAAAAAATAACGAGCTTTGCGCACCCAAGCCCGTCCTTTTCGCGCGTATTTTCCGCAGTCTTTTTGACGATTTCTCCCATCAATTTAACTGCATCCATGTTGATTCCGTTTTTCGACGTTCCGACGTTCACCGAAGAGCAGACGCGGTCGCTTAATTTCATCGCTTCGGGAATAGAATTGATGAGCGCGCGGTCGGCAGCAGTCATTCCCTTGTGCACGAGCGCGGAAAAGCCGCCGACAAAGTCAACGTCAAGCTCTTTTGCAATCCTGTCAAGCTCCAGCGCCCATTCGGTAAAGTCCGCTTCTCCGCTCGCGCCCGCAACGAGGGCAATCGGCGTTACCGCAATCCGCTTGTTGATAATCGGCACCCCGAATTCTGTTTCAATCTCCCGTCCGACCGGCACAAGGCGCGACGCATACTTCATAATTTTATCGTACATTTTGCGGCGGCTTTTTTTGCCGTCATCGCACGCGCAATCCAAAAGATTTATGCCCAACGTTATCGCGCGGATGTCCAGCTTTTGCCGCATAAACATATTTACCGTTTCCTGAATCTCAACCGGAGAAAAAATCATAGCGTACCTCGATTATTTTTTCGCATTTTAATAGAAAAGAGAGGCGTTTTCAACGAAGGGCGGCGGCGCAGGCGGTTGTTATGGAGCTTAAAAGATAGAAAGATGTTACGCCTGCTGCAAATTTGCTAAACGAAAACTTGAGAAAAAATGCGTTACAGTCTGCTCGATTTCAAAATCCCCTGCCGCGTCTTCCTCGCATCCCTGCCTCCTGCCGCACCTCACTCTGTGGATAAACTCGCATTTTGCGCCCCCGCATTCAATCATTCATACCCCGTAGTAACCGCCTAATATTTTCACCGTGTAAAACTGTTCAGTGTACTCTGAACAGAGTATTGAAAAGATACTCTGTTGCGAAACTACGCTTTCCGCTCGTTTCGCAACAAAAAAATTAATAGTTTGGAGGAAATACATGACCTCGATTTTAGTAGGAATAATTGTTATCGCTATAATTATTGTAGCTATAGTGGCTTTGTCAGCTGCAGGAGACTTATTACCCTATGCATTAGGCATTGCTGCGCTATTGTTCTTGTTTTATTTTTAATTGGAAAATGTACACTTTCACTTTTATAAAAACTGAAAGTATGCATTTTTCGCTAATATTGATTTTAATTTAAATAAAGGGTCAAGAGTGCTCTCCTTATACGGTGAGGGTTATCACTTGACTCTCTTTTTTTGAACGGAAAAACGGCATCTTGCCCTCATAACGCTTTTTATCGTATTTCCTTGCGCCTGTCCGTTATATTCCGTTCTGTCATTCAAGCGCCGTCTTTATCGTCCAAAGAAAATTATAATTTTTCGCAAACGATAATTAGTCCGTCTAAAACTATGTCTCTCACGCGGACAGAACCTTTGTTAAATCATTTAAACTTACGTTTTTTCCGTCCGTCCTGCCCTCATCATGTACAGCGCCGTAAAATTGTCTTTCATTACGGCGGCAAAGTCTTCTTTGCTTCCTTTTGCCGCGCGTAAATCGTATGCAGCGGCGTACACGAGGCGGATGTCTGAAAGCGGAGTAAAAGATTCGTTTTTAAGCGTTTGGAAGGGAGCGTCGGTTTCCAAAAGCAAGTGAGACGCAGGAAGTTCACGGACGCAGGAAATCGACTTCTTATTACCGTTTAAAATTTGTTTTCCGAAACTAAAATATGCATTCAAGTCCTTTCGCAGCAAGGCGTGCGCTTCGATAATACCGCCAAAAAACGAATGAAACAGCACAACAGGAACTTTCTTGAGTGCCGGTATATCGGCAAAAACAAGGTCAATCGCTTTGCGGCAATGAATCACGAGCGGTTTTTGGTACGCTGCTGCAAGCTCAAGTTGAATGCGCCATGCTTTTTTTTGACGAGCAAAGTCGGCTTTAAATTCCTGTGTAAATAAATCAAATCCTGCTTCTCCAATCGCTCCGATTCTGCCTTCTGTGAGCAGTTGTTCCAGAAAGTCGGCATTTTCAATCAGGGGATTTTGCGGATGCAGTCCGAACGACGGCACAAGATGAATATTTTTACGCGCCTTTAATTTGGCAAGGAGCGTTTCCTGAGCGTAAAACTCCTGCCTATCATGCGCACAAGTGCAGGCGTAATAATCTGCCGTCTCGTCAAAATCTGCAAACGGCGTCTCGTATTCTGCCGATTGCATAAGATGAAAATGCGCGTCGCAAAACGAAGAAAATTCTAACATCGACTCGAATATATCCGAAAATAAAACCGTAGTTAAGAGAGCGCCGATTTTTCCGTGCAGGTGAATCGGCGTTTTTATACCAAGCGCGCAAGTCATTTTCGTTTGGACGTTGCCGCAATCAATTTTAGGGAGAAAACGATGAAAACGTATTCTGTAAAGAGCTTCGGCGATAAAAACGACTACATGACAGTCTTAAAAGAAACGAAAGAAGGCTATATCATTCGCATTGTGCGCGATATGGACGGTTATGAAGATGTCAAAACGGATTTTTTGAGCAAAGAACTGTTTGACTGCTGCATCCGCACCGGCTATCTGACGGAAATCGAAGAACCTGTAAAAATCGCAGTGAATGCCTAAGCGTTACCTGCATATCTAAAACTTTGTTCCGGCTGCAAAATACTTTGCAGCCTCTTTTATTGCCCCGTGAATTAAAAGATTTCTGTCTTCTGGATTGGTAAGCCAATGGATTTCAACACCGCTTTTTTCCATCCGGCGAAACCACGTTTCCTGCCTTTTTGCAAACTGCCGTATCGCAATGTTCAAGTTTTCAAAAAGGCCTTCGCGTGTGCCGATAACGCCCTCGAGGTACTGCGCGCAAAATTTATATTCCAATCCAAGCCGCTCAAGTTTTTCCCACGTGCAGCCCGCTTCGTGAAGATTTTTTACTTCTTCTACCATACCCGCATCGAGCCGTTCTTTGAGACGGCGCGTGATTTTTTCTCGTAAAGATGAGCGTTCCGGTTTTACGCCGAGTATAAGCGGGCGTATATCAGGGCGTGCCGTCATATTTTTGCGTAGTTCGTCTGCCTGCGGGCTTTGCATACAGCGAGCGATTTCTATTGCGCGGATGACGCGCTCTCGGATAAGTAAGTCTGATTTATTGTGCAGGTCAGGCTTTAAAGTAAGAAGAATGTCGCCGAGTTCTGCAAGTGATTTGCGTTCAAGTTCTGCGCGAAGGGAAGGATTTTCAGGAACTTCAACAAAATCATAGTTCCTGACGACGGCATCAAGATACATTCCGGTACCGCCGACGACAATCGGCAGTTTTTTTCGCGCCGTTATATCGGAAAATACGCGGTAAAAATCCTGTTGGTAGTCAAAAACGTTGTACTCGCGCACTCGTAAGTCGGCAATGTCAATAAGATGACAGGGGACGGCAATACCTCCTTCCGAATATTCTGCGAGGTCTTTGCCAGAGCCGATGTCAAGTCCTTTGTAGACTTGGCGCGAGTCGGCAGAAATTATTTCGCCTCCGAACGTGCGCGCCAACTGCACGCCGACGCTCGTTTTTCCCGAGGCAGTCGTTCCAAGCACGATTATCGAATTGTAAACTCTGTTCAATGAGGCGGAGACTTCCGGCATGGGAGATTCAAAAGGGGTCAGCATAGCGTACGGATGAAAAAATGCGATGACTTTGAAGCGCCGTTCGTCTTTGCGTGAAGGGGCAGAGCGGCGCGAAGCGTTCCGAGCGTATGCGAGGAATGAAACCGCGGAGCACCTGACGGTGAGCGGAGCGAACCGGCACGCCCGAATTCAAAACTACAGGACGCGGCATATTGCGCATTTGAGATATTCCGATTTGGGATAGCCAAGCAGGACAGGATGGTCGGGGGCGGCTCCGCGTTTTTCAAGGATTTGGACGCGCCGGCGGCTGTCTTTCGCGGCGTGAGTGAGCATATCGTAAAAATGTGCAGCATCGAAAAAGTGCGAACACGAACACGTAATAAGGATGCCGCCTTTATTGAGGAGACGCAGAGCGCGGAGGTTTATTTCTTTGTAGCCGCCGTAGGCTTTTTGGACGGTGCGCGCGCTTTTAGTAAATGCCGGCGGGTCAAGAATGATAACGTCAAACATTTCGCCGTTGTCTTCGTATTTTTTAAGGAGGACGAACACGTCGGTACAGACCGCTTTCATCGTTTGGGAAAAGCCGTTGAGCGCGCTGTTTTTTTCGATAAGGGCGGCGGCTTGCGGCGATATGTCAGCGGAGATGACTTCACGTGCTCCAGCTTTTGCAGCGTTTAGTCCGAATGCGCCTGAGTGCGAGAACGTGTCGAGGACGCGCTTTCCGCGGCAAAAGGCTGCTGCGGCGGCGCGGTTTTCTTTTTGGTCAAGGAAATAGCCGGTTTTTTGCCCGTCGGCTATGTCAACGTACAATTTTATGCCGTTTTCTTCTATTATAATGAGCGTATCTGAATTACCGTGAGGCGCAAAAATCCAGCCTTTCGTCTCCGGTAAGCCTTCTTTGAGGCGGACATCGGCGTCGCTCCGCTCATAGATTCCGGCAGGTTTTACAAATTTTGTCAGCGCGCCGAGAATCTCTTTTTTGAACACTTCGCACGCGAGCGCGAGAAACTGAACGACGAGAATGACGCTGCCTGAAACAGTACAGTAGCGTTCGCAGATAAAGCCCGGAATAAAATCCGCTTCTGCAAAAACAAGACGACAGGAAACGTTGTCGCCGTAGTGCGCACGTCTGATGTTTACCGCATCCGCTATGCGTTTTTCCCAATAAGATTTTACATCGGAGAGGATTGTATCGGCGTGTTCGGAGCCGATAAGTCTGACTGCGATTTTCGATTTTGCGTTGATGATACCGGAGCCGATAAAGCCGCCGGCTTTGGTAAAGACTTCTACTGCGCTGCCGTCTTTTACGCAGGCTTCTGCAAGCGGCTTTTGCTGCCATGCAGCATTTTTATCAATGCGGTACTTAACATGCGAGATTTCATTATCAAAAACCCACGGAAAGCCCTGCAAAAGCTCCTGTTCCTCTTTCGCGTTCAAAAATACGCGAGCAAAATCATTCATGTCGCAGGTTATAGCATTTAGCAGACGAAATGGCAAATTGAATGGACAGCGGTGAACGGTTAGTACGCAGTTTACAGATTTAACGGCGCTCCGCTCACCCGCGTTTTGTCCGACGGCAAAACGCGCAGGAAAACGGAGTTCGGCGGGCGGTGAAAACGATATTTGAAAGACGGAACGGAGTCGCCGCCCGCGCGAGAATATCCGCACCGCATGGGAATATGGATATTCTCGCAGGGAAACGGACTTTGACTTTGTCATGGAAGTTATAATTTTCTTGCGGAAAACTCGCTGAACATAATTGAGCGGAGATGTCTTCGCTTGGAACGAGTATTTTCCGGCGCGTTCTTATGGAGCGGAACGGCAGTTACGGCCGGGAACAAAAGCCGGTTACGAACTCCGTCTGCGCCCAACCATTACAAATTACAAATTACAAATTACAAATTACAAATTATCAATTCCCAATTATAAACTCCCCCTCCCCCTGTACACGCACGCAGACTTCAACTTCCCACTCCGTATTTTACAAAACCTTTCAATGTGGTAGAGTACGCTAAATTTTTTTTGGAGCGGCAATGGCACATTTTTTATATACGCTGATAATTTATCCGCTGTACGCTTTAATCGAATGTATTTTTGTGTTGTTCGACAAAATTACCGATAACACCGGTATCTCCGTTGTCGGGGTGAGTATCGGGGTTACGCTTTTTTGTCTGCCGCTGTATGCAGTTGCAGAAAAATTGCAGGAGGCGGAGCGTAAAAAGCAAAAGTCCATGCAGCCTGTGCTTGACCGGATAAAAGCGGCATTTTCCGGCGATGAACGCTACATGATGACGACCGCTTATTACAAGGAATGTCATTACAATCCGGTGATGGCGCTGCGCTCAATGTTCGGGCTTTTGATTCAGGTTCCATTTTTTATTGCAGCATATACGTTTTTGTCGCACCTGCCCTCGCTGCAAGGTTCGTCTTTTTTATTTATCCGCGACATGGGACTTCCTGACGCGCTTTTTACAATCGGCGCCTTTCCCGTCAATATTTTACCCGTCGCAATGACTGTCATAAATATTGCCGCAAGCGCGATTTATACAAAAGGCTTCCCGCTCAAGGACAAAGCGCCCATATACATAACTGCGCTCATTTTTCTCGTGATTTTGTATCCGTCTCCAGCGGGACTGGTGCTCTACTGGACGATGAACAACGTCTTGAGCATGGTAAAAAACATTTTTTACAAAATCAAAAATCCGCTGAAAGTCTTTTGGCTCTTCTCGTGCATTGGAGCGGCGTTTTGTGCCTCGTATGTCGTGTTCGTTTTTTCAGCAAAGGCGCTGTATAAAGTCATTTTTTTGTTCGGATTTGCGCTTATTCTTCTTTTACCGCTGATTGGAAAAGCGGTGCAGGCTCTTCTTGACGGACTGCTTGCTTCGATGGTTGAAAATGCAAAGGCGCGCCATACGCTCTATCTCGTTGCGTGCGGCGTGCTGTTTTTGCTTTCAGGCGCGGCGCTTCCGTCTTCACTCATTGCTTCATCTCCCGCAGAGTTTGCAGGAATCGGCGCGCATGCAAATCCGCTGTATTTTATCGGCAGCACAAGTTTGCAGGCGGCAGGAGTATTTTTATTATGGGCGCCCTGCGTATACTTTTTGTTCGGCAAACGAGTGCAAACTGTCTTTACGCTCGTCATGTCGTGCGCCGCCTATAGCGCGCTCATCAATTCATATATTTTTATGCTCCGCTACGGAGATGTGTCTGCATCTCTTTCGTTTTTGTACGCGGCTGACTTTCAAACGCTTTCGCTCTGGTCTTTCGTTAATATTTTTGCAATTGCCGCGCTGATTGCCGTCATGCCGTTTTGTATCAAATTGAAAAGCGCAAAAGTTTTAACATCAGTATCTTCTATTTTTGTTCTTGCGCTCGGCGCTGTCTCAATTGCAAATATTTTTTCAATTTCAAAACGGTATGCTGAATATAAAAAATCAGGCGGCGCACTGGCAGCCGCATCCATCGAGCCGATTTTTCACCTTTCAAAAAATCATCAAAACGTCGTGCTTTTCATGCTCGACCGCGCGCAAAGTCAATATGTAAACGAGATATTTAAAGAAGATTCTTCGCTCTCTGAAAAATACGACGGATTTATCTTTTATAATAATGTTGTTTCGTTTAACGGACACACGCTGCAAGGGGCTCCTGTCATCTACGGCGGTTATGAATACACGCCGCTTGAAATGAACCGCCGCGCAAATGAGCCGCTTGTGCAAAAGCATAACGAGTCGCTTTTAATGCTGCCGCGTATTTTTACCGAGCAAAAAGGATTTTCCGCCGCAATAACAGACCCGTCATGGGGAAATTACGCTTCATTCTGCGATTTAAGTTTTGTCAGTCCTTTTCCAAAAATCCGCGGTTATCAGACAATCGGACGCTATTCCGCCTTATGGAAAAAAGAACGCGGAGAGGCAGCCGGAATCGGAGATGATGAAAAAATTCTTGAGCGCAATCTTCTCTTTTTTAGTTTTTTTCGCCAGTCTCCGATTGCGCTCCGTCAAATATTATATAAAAACGGAACCTATTGGAGTTCGGACGCCGAAACGGGCAGCGTAAAAGTTCTGCTTGACAACTATTCCGCGCTCGATTATTTGAAAAAACTCACTTCCATTTCCGATACCGAAAACGGCGCGTATGTCTGCATGGTCAACGAGTTGACGCACAAAAGTTTCTTTTTGCAGGCGCCGGATTATGTTCCGGTAAAAACCGTAACGAACAAAGGGACGTCGAAGTTCAAGGACAGCAATGACTACGCAACGCAAATGGCGGCGTTTAAGATGGTCGGTTCATGGCTTTCCTACCTCAAAGAAAACGGTATTTACGATAATACAAGAATCATTATCGTGTCCGACCACGGCTGTTGGGGATACGAAGACGATATGGAGCCGAATGCTTCGCTCGATGAGGAAATAAGCGGCGGCTCGTATACAGGGCGCGGGCACTATCACCCGCTGCTTTTATTCAAGGACTTTAATGCGGCAGGCACGATGACAGAAGACAATACCTTTATGACAAATGCCGACACGCCGAGCCTGCTTTTAAAAGGTCTTGTCGAAAATCCCGTCAATCCATTTACAGGAAAAGACGTTCCGCTCGATACGTCCGCACTCAAAAAAGACGGCGTTATCATTTCGATAAATGACCGGCATCAGCCGTACATGAACGGCAAATACAAATTCAACATACCGTCCTCCCACTGGTGGAAGGTAAAAGACGATATTTTTAAGGCTTCCAACTGGAGCCGCGCAGAAGAAAAGGAGATTCAACAATGAACGGACTGTTTTTGTATATCGACCCGGGCACGGGCAGTATGCTTTTTTCCATTCTTATCGGAGCGGCGGCGACGCTGTTTTTCTTGATTAATGCAGCACTTTTGAAATTCAAAGTGTTTTTATCCGGCAAAAAAAGCGGAATCAACGCTGCGCAGGACGCTTCATTTAAGAACTTCGTCGTCTATGTTGAAGGCAAACAATACTGGAATGTTTTTAAGCCGGTTGCCGATGCCTTTGAACAGCGAAAAATTCCTTTGACCTATTACACGTCGGCAAAAGATGACCCCGTATTTGAAGAAAAGTATGAATTCGTAAAGCCTGAGTTTATCGGCGAGGGGAACGCGGCGTTTGCGCGCCTCAACCTGCTTTCCGCAGGCGTCGTTTTGATGACGACGCCGGGACTGCACGTCTATCAGATGAAGCGGAGCCGAAACGTCAAACACTACGCGCACGTCCTGCACATGGCAAGCGATGCAACCATGTACCGCTTGTTCGGCTTGGATTTTTTTGATTCAGTGCTTTTATCCGGCGACTATCAGAAAAAAGACATACGCACGCTTGAAAAAATGCGCGGCATTCACGAAAAGGAACTGGTAACCGTCGGCTGTCCGTATCTTGATGTTCTCAAAGAGCGCATGGCATCCATTCCCCAAGAGGAAAATCATGTGTTTACCGTTCTTGTTTCGCCGTCGTGGGGAAAAAGCGCGCTCCTTTCGCGCTACGGCGAAAAACTGCTCGACCCGCTTGCGGCGACTGGTTGGCGCATTATCGTCCGTCCGCATCCCCAGTCGAAAACGTCCGAAGCGGCAATGCTTGAAAGACTTACTGCAAAATACAAAGACGCCTCGAATATCGAATGGGACTACGAGCGCGACAATATTTATTCGATGAAAAAAGCCGACATTATGATTTCAGACTTTTCCGGCATCATTTACGACTACGCATTTTTGTGCGACAAGCCTGTCATGTACGTCAATGCGGATTTGGATATGCGTCCCTACGATGCCTACGACCTTGAAGACAACGGCAAAAACATCTGGCAGTTCGCGACGCTTAAAAAAATCGGCATAGAATTGAAGGAAGAGCATTTTGCAGACATTAAAAACGTTATCACTTCCGCAAGCGACAGTGCGGAACTTGCCGCCGCCCGTAAAACCGCACGGGAAGAAGCGTGGCAGAATGACGGCAAGGCAGGCGAGGCGATTGCGGATTTTATGATCGGTAAGATGAATGATTTAGACGGCGGAAACTGATGAGTAAATCATTGGGTGCGGTGCTTTTTGTATTTGTGTTCGCGGCGTTCGGTTTTTCAAACTGCGCTGCAAACGCTTTTGCAAAGACGGTAAAAGGAAACGGCGTTATAGAAACGCGGAATTTTGATGTGCGCGGCTTTGACTGCATTCATTTTGCGATTCCGACAGCGATGACCGTTTCGCAGGACAGCAAATATGCGTTTGAACTTACGGCGGATGCCAATGTATTTGATTATATCAACGTTCGTGTTGAAGACGGAGTTTTGACCGTCGACGTTACAAAGAGTGCGCGTATAAAATCCATGAAGGGGAAGGCTGTCGTATTTCTGCCTGATATAAAAGAAATCGAAGCTGCCGGTTCCGGCGACATTGTTCTTTCCGAGTGCAAGATACCTGCCGCTGTAAGCAGATTTAACGTTTCCGGCTCCGGCAGTATTTCTGCAGATATTGAAGCGGAGACAGTTCTTGCAGAAATCAGCGGTTCAGGCGATATTCTTTTGAGCGGCAAAGCGGAGAATTTGAAATGCTCCGTTTCAGGTTCCGGCGGAATACAAGCGTTTGACTTGCTGGCGGTCAATGTTGATTGCACTATTGCCGGCTCCGGCTCCATCGAAGTAAACGCACAAAAAATACTTGCGGCAAAAATCGCCGGTTCCGGCAGCGTTTTGTACCGAAATACGCCGGAAGTCCGAATGAATATTTCAGGCTCCGGACGCTGCCGCCGCGTGGAGTAAGTGCATGAGAAATCGGTTGAACACCGAAAAATGATAATAAAACCGACTGCCGCAAATCGGCAGATATGTATATTTTTATAAAGAGGAGAAATCTATGCAGGCAATCATTTTAGCCGCGGGAATGGGAAAGCGGCTTAAGTCTTATACAAGGGACGCGACAAAGTGCATGGTCAAGGTCAACGGAAAAACCTTGATTGAATACACGATAGAGGCTCTTGCCGCAAACAAAATTGAACGGCTGGTCGTCGTGGTCGGCTATAAGGGGGCGCTTTTAAAAGATTTTATCGCATCAAAATTCAATGAAGAAAACGTAAACGGCATGAAAATCGACTATATTGAAAATCCCGTGTACGACACGACCAATAATATTTATTCGCTCTTTCTTGCCGGAAACGAAATGGCAAAGGACGACACGATTTTGCTTGAAAGCGATTTGATTTTTAAGCCGGAAATCCTCAACCGCCTTATTTCGTCTCCTGATAAAAATCTTGCAGTTGTCTCTCCCTTTGAATCGTGGATGGACGGCACCTGTACGCTCCTTGACGAAAACAACTGCATCACCGGCATCCTCGATAAAGTCCGCTTTAATTGGGCGGACACGGCGCAGTATTACAAAACGGTAAACATCTATAAATTTTCAAAAGAGTTTTCCGAGCAGTATTACCTGCCTTTCCTTGATGCGTATCAAAAGGCTTTCGGCAAAAACGAATACTACGAGCAGGTCTTAAAAGTCATTTCGTTCCTTTCATCGGCATCTCTAAAAGGACTGGTCGTAAGCGGCAGCGACTGGTACGAAATCGACGATCCGGCAGACCTTGCGATTGCCGAAGACCGCTTTAAAACAGGAAGCGAAAAGCTGCACAACCTCGAAAAACGCTACGGCGGCTACTGGCGTTTTCCGCAGATGAAAGATTTTTGCTACCTCGTAAACCCGTATTTTCCGCCGGAAAAACTCGTAAGCGAAATAAAAGCGAATTTCACCACGCTCCTGACCGAATATCCGAGCGGAGCCGCCCAACAAAGTCTCTTGGCTTCAAAAATATTCAACGTCATGCCGGAACACATTGTCGTTGGAAATGGGGCGGCGGAACTCATTTCTTCTCTTGCAAAATATGTTGAAGGAAAAGTTGCACTCCCGTTCCCGACGTTCAACGAATACCCTGAACGCTTTACGCAGGCGGAAGTTGTTCCTGTTCCGACTGACGAAGAGACGTTTGCGTACTCGGCGGACGATATTTTACAGACCGTAAAAAAGACGAATGCAAAGACGGTGCTTTTAATCAATCCCGATAATCCGACCGGCAATTTCCTTAAAAAAGAAGACGTTCTGCATTTGTGTGAAGAATTAAAAAAAGACGGGGTAACGCTTATCTTTGATGAATCGTTTATTGACTTTGCGGATAAGGAAATCCGCTACACCCTGCTCGACGAAGAAATTTTAACCGCCTATCCGAATCTCATCGTCGTAAAATCCATCAGCAAAAGCTACGGAGTTCCGGGCGTCAGGCTCGGCGTTCTTGCCGCTTCCGACAAAACGTACATTGAGCGCATACGGAAAACCAACGCCATCTGGAACATTAATTCGTTCGGCGAATACTTTTTGCAAATCTACGACAAATACAACAAAACCTACGCGGCTGCCTGCGATTCGATTGCCGAAGAACGCGCTCGCTTTACGAAAAAACTTGCCGGAATCAAGAGCCTTTCGGTTTTCCCAAGTCAGGCAAATTATGTTCTATGCCGCCTCCACGGGGGGGGGGGGGGGGGGGCCCCCCCCCCCCCCCACCGTGTAAACCCAACCAATTCGAAAAACACCCAGCACTCACCGACGCGCCTTAATA
>CAUTOZ010000058.1:0-16702 GCA_963539635.1 uncultured Treponema sp. | reverse complement strand
CGACATAGCTTGAGTATAATGGGGTTTTACTTATATTTTAAGGCAATTAGCTATAGTGTGGATAAACCCGCAGGGAGATGGTGATTGGCGGGAGGCGGTGCTGCGGAGAAGACAGGACATTACGAGGGTGGTTTGCGCGGCATTGCGGTGGAGGACGGGGGCTTGTGGAGCCGCGGTATTGCAGGGGAGGCAGACGATAATTGCAAACTCCGGCGACGAATGCTCATTTGACAGCACTTTCGTTTTTTGATATTCTAGTGACAACTTGCCAACTTAGCTCATCCGGTAGAGCAGCTCCCTCGTAAAGAGCAGGTGACCCGTTCAAGTCGGGTAGTTGGCTTTTCATAGAGACCTCCGGCGCAGGCGATTGCCTGCGTTTTTATTTTAACCTCGTTATTCATACTTCAGGATAATTTCTATGTACCGCATTGGAATATGAGACCTGCTCAGAAATTTCTATTTCTAAACAGGTTCACTGTTTTTCCACCCATAAATATGTTCCCGCACCGAAAACTTCCCGCAGCCCCCGAAACATTGTTTCCGCAATTAAAAATGCGCTTCCATTCCTTTGGACAACTGTTATGAATGTTTTCAACCGGAGCGATATTCTATCCGCATGAGATTTTGCTGACGCCTCATACTCGGATAACGGTATCATTCTTTGCTGCCGCCTGTTTTTGTCCATTTTTCTCTCGTTTGTACCAGCAAACGAGGGAAAGCGGGAATAAAGTTACATCTTTAAAATTCCATTCCTTTCCGCTTGATAAACTCTATTTTTCAAACTTGATTTTTACTGTTCGCAGTTCTCCACCGACGGAAAAAACTGGTTTTAAAAGACTTGATGAATCGTCCGTCTGCTTCAAATTTGTACACGGCACACTTGCACAAAACGATGTTCGGAGCGAGTTTTACCGCAAACAACTTTGAAAGAGAGGAAAGTCTATTAAGTCGTTCAGCCGTCGATAGAAAATACAGTACGTCTTTCCTGTCGGCGTCTTGCCTTAAATCGGAAAATACAACTCCCGCCCCTGAAAAACACGGCTTCTCAACGGCAACACTCAACCTGCCGAGTACAGCAAGTTTTCCTATGGAAAAGCCGCGCGGGCGCAAACTCCGCTGTGTCATTCAAATACCGTTTTTACCGTTCGCCCCGCACACCGCCGTCTCCCCAAACGCCATTTCCTTTCGAGAATATCCATACTCCTCAGGGACTGTGGATATTCTCGCCGAAGGCGGAAACGCTGTGCTGCCTTTCAAATATCTTCCACTGCCGCCCAGCCTTATTTCCTTAAGTTTCCTTCCGCACATTTTAGTATTTCTTCCAGTACGGACTCGTCGGAAGGCATGGAAAAGAGGCTTCCAGCGCCGCAGACGGGATTTTGACGGACTATTTCTTTTTTATGCATGATGTAGATGTCGAGTTGCTGCAAAAAGGCGGAAGCGTACCAGTCGGCAAAAAGACGCGTATTTTCCGAGCCGGAATCGCGCAGTTTTCCTGCCTCCGCGTATGCTTCAAACACAATAAAAATTCCTTCCTGCACTTTCGCGCGTTCGGCATCGACGACGCGGCAGGCTTCTGCGCAAAAATATTGCTCGGTGCGGATAAAAACGTAAATCTGAAAAAGCGGTTCGTTTTCAAAAAGCAAAATGTAGCGGCGGAAAATCTTTCTGACGACGACAGCCATATCTTCTTCCAAAAAACTGCCGTCCAAAAACATATCGTCCGGCAAAAAGTTTACGCTGTCCAAATACTCGCGGCAATACGCAAGCGCCGACGCATACAGCGCGTCACGACCGGCAAAGTGATTGTAAAGCGAGGCTTTTTTTACCTGTAAAATGTCGGAAATATCTTGAAGCGAAACCGAACCTGCACTTGAATCAAAAGCGGCAGTTAAAAATGCAGTGATGATTTTTTCGCGGGAAAGTTTTTTGCGTGCCATTTACGCGTTTTCGATTCCCTTCTCCGCGCCGACAGGCTGTAACACGCATTTTGTTTCCGACCACACGGAAATAACGCCCTTTTGGTTGTGCTTGGAATAATACAGCGCATGGTCGGCATTTATCATCGTGCGTTCCATGTCCGTCGGGTCATCAATGTCGAAGTTAGAACAGATTCCGCAGCTAAAATTCAAATAATTGGCGGGAGAAATGCGTATTTTTTTGCCGACGAGGGACTCCAAATCGTGAATAAAATATCCTGCGGCTTTAAGTGCGTCGTGCAGGCGTTCTGCGCACAACCGCGCCTCCTCGCAATCCGTATTCGGCATGATGACTACAAATTCGTCGCCGCCAAAGCGTGCTATAAAGTCAATTTGCCGATAGACAGTCTTCAAAAGCTGCGCAAATTTAGCAATGAGCAAGTCGCCTGCTTCGTGCCCGTAACTGTCGTTGTAATGCTTAAAATTGTCCAAATCGATAAACGCGACAGTAATTTGCACCGCCATATCCTGTTTGTTCTTGTAACTGCGGAGCATTTCGCTTTCAATCGCAAGTCTGTCTTGCAGTGCGCGGCGGTTTTTAAGCATGGAAAGCATATCGGTTGAGGCGATGACTAACAGATGCTCGTGCTGACGGAGCATAACTAACTGCGCTTGAATGTTTGCAAAGGCAATATTGATTGTATCAAGTTCGGCAGAAGAAACGCGCGTATTTTTTTGCAGCACAATGACGATTGCCCCGACAAACTCGAATTTCAAAAGATTGCTGAAAATAACATTTTGCTGTCTGTCGTAATAAATGCAGCCTTCGTTCGCCGCTTCCGCAGCGACGGCAAGCGCGTCCCATTCGGCATCGGAGAGGGAATTGCGCTCACTCCGCGAAACGGACGCAAGAATTCCCCAATTTTTTTCGTTCGTCTTTTCCGCAATAAAAACGGCTTCCGCCATCAGATAATCGAAAATCACATGCACGACGGAAGAAGCGTATTTTGCGTTGTGCGTCGTGTTTGCGCTCAAGCCCATTATCTTATTCAAAAACTGCGCTTCGCGGAGGCGCTTGTGCAGTTGATTTACAAGCCGGACTTTTTCCGCTTTTTGCTCCAAAAGCGCAAGTTCAATACGCGGTTCGTCAAAATCCGCGCCGCCTGCCGCATACTCTTCAAGAGACACATCGGATGCGCATGTTCCGCCTTGTGTGTAAAAGGTAAAACCGTTTTCGACGGCACGTTCAAATCCGAGTTTTTTATACTTTTCCGCCTCTTTTTCAAATCCGCCCTGCTGCAATAAGACAGCAAACTCAAAATATAAAAACGTCATGCGGAAACCCTGCGCGCTTCCCGCCTTTTTTAAAAACTTTTCCGCTTCGGCAAAATCCTTTATCGACTGGCGCAGTTTTCCTTCCTTTAAATTCACTGCGGCAGTCAAAAAATATTTCATCGTCTCTTCGGTGGGAGAAAAGGGCTTTCCGTTCCTGCTTACATTGTTGAGCGCAATTTTTGCTTTGGTCAGCGCTTTTTCATCATTTGTGCCGCGGCACAATTCAATGAGCGTCTTGTATGTGAGAATGTCGTTGTATTCAGGCACAAAATGATAGAATGTGTTGTTTTCCAATCCAAACAGATACAAAAGTTTGAGGATTGTCAAAAAGAACGGATACGCCTGCTCAAACCGGCGCGCGTAAAAAAGCGACTTTGCCGCATTGCTGAGCGTAATAACAATTTCAGGATAGTCGGAACTTTCAAGAAGCGAGGCAATAAAACCGTTGAGCAAGTCGTAGGACTTTTTATATTCGGCGCGCACTAGAAACTCGTAGGCAATCCCGTTGCGAATTTTTATGACGGGCGCAATTTGCCCAATTTCTGTCCGAATAGCGATACATTTTTCGTACCATGTCAGCGCTTGTTCCGAATCGCCGGCAAGCGAGAGCAAAATGCCTTTCCAGTGGCAGACTGCTGACAGCGCAAATTGATTGTCGATTGCCTTTGCCAGTCCTTCAACTTCTTCGATTTTCGCCATAATTTTTTTGCGGGAGGCGTTATTGTAAATGAGCGTCCACGGGACAGTCAGCGCGGTGTGAATAAAATTATTGATAAGTCCCAGCGTCTTAAGCCGAGAGGCGACAGCGGCATAGGTTTTTATTGACGTTTTTGGTGTTGTCCGCTCGGTGATAATGTATTCCATCATCTGCGCATACGCGTAAAATTCGGATTTTTTATTGTGTTCCAGCCGCTTTTTTGTGCCGTCCGCATAGCGCAAGGCGGTCAGATTGTCGTTCTTTGTAAAAAATACCTGCGACAGGTAAAACGTTGCCCGGTACTCAAGCGCGTCTTTGCAGCCGTTTTCGATGACGTTGCCAAGATAAAAAGCCGCTTCGTCGGCGGAACCTGCGTAAAAATAGGAAAGTCCCATTTCCATAGAAAGACAGCGTTTTTGCTCAGGAGAAAAATTACGGAACGCGGCGCTGTCGTCAATGCGTTTGGCAAGCGCGCACGCTTCCGACAACACTAGAAAAGTGCGGCAGTTTTTTATGCAGCGGTAGAGCGTTGCATAATCGGGAAGGAGGGCTTTTGCAGAGGGTAACTGCGTTTCCGGAAGGACTGCATTACCAGTAATTTCAAAATAATTGGCGTTCATGCTGATTTTTTGCAAAAACGCGCTGATGTAGTCAGGCGCTTCTGCTGTGCAGAGCGTATCGAAACAAAAAATCACCTTGCCGGTAAAGTCCGAGCGTTCCAAAAGAGCGATGATATCGACGGCTTCTTGTCCAAGTTCTTGTGCATTCAAGACGATAAAAGAGCCGGAAACCGAGCGCGCAAACATTCCGGCAACGGCATTTTTAAGCCGCATGACTTCGTAATACGTTTCTTCCGTCCATATTACAACGTCTTTGCGTTCTGCCGCTTCTCCGCTTTTAAAATAGGACTCAAACGAATCGCGCTGCAAGGGATAGACGAAATCTGGAATGCCGAGCGTCTGCGGCGGATATGCAGATAAAATCTGTAAAAAGGGCTTTAAAGGTGTGTAATTATTTTTTAAGTCGATAATGCCGGTATTTTGAAAAAACTGCGCCGACGCCGAGCCTGCAAGTTCTGCAGGCGTCAAAAGAAACAAAAAATGTTCATTTTTATTATTAAGAAAATCGCTTAAGATGCTGCCAAAGATGTCGTCCGAATTCATAGATGCTATTATATCAAGGGAGCGGTAAAACTGCAAATTGCCGTTTTTTTAGTCCTGCACGGCTTATGCAGTCAGCATACGCTTATCCACGTCATGCTTTTTTTTGTCAACGCCGGCGTTTTTCGTTGATAAAATAGGCGCCGGGTATCTTGTCGATGATAATGCTCACTTCTTCGATGAGGATGCCGGTATAACTTTCGATTTTGTCAATGATATACTGCTGGAGATGATGGATTTTGCCGGTCAACTGCGTACCGAACGGGACGTCAATCGTGATGATGACGCGGTAGCCGTGTGTGTCCGTTTTTATGGAAAGTTTTTTTACGCGGACGGCAGTGTCGCACTCGGAGACGCAGTGCATGACCATCTGCGTCAACGCTGCCTCCGAGATTTCAATGCGTCCTTTTTTGGAAAATTCCGGCTGTACAATCGACTTTTCAAACAGTTTGCCTTCGTTTTTGTCCTTGCCGGGAAAAATATTCTTTTTGCGCAAAAAAACCTTTATCGAATTGGAAAAAATCTGCGGATAACTGCGTTTTACTTCAATCGAAGGGACTGGAATGACGTGTTTGCCTTCGACCGTACGTGTTTTAATCGCTTTTTCGATTTCTTCACGAGTTGCGATGTCTTCTATTTTGATGATTTTCTGCGGCGGCGGAAGCTGGAGGCGGGTTGCAATCTTAAAAACCATTTTTTCCGACGTGCCGAGCAGTAAAATCTTTTTGATGTGCGTTTTTTTGAGCGCTTTTGCAACAGCGTCGCGGTGCTCTTTGTCGTCAAAAAGTGCGACGCGCACCGCTCCCATGTATGTTTTTTCTCGTTTTGCCGAACGCCCCGCAAGAATTTTGTCGTCTTGAATTAAAAGTCCATCGTCGATTATCGCGCGGATTCCGTATTTTTCTGCAAGCAGTTTTGAGCGGAAACTTTTTCCCGTCCCGCTTTGCCCCACCAGCGCAAACACCGCCGCCGGCCGAAATCCGTCCATCAATTCTTCAAGCAGCCCCATAGCCGCAATTATAAAGGCGCAGAAAGCGTTTAGCAAGCGCGGGGAGCGAGAAAGAGGTTAGAGCGAATGCCGCTTCGTCTTGAGCGTTATCCGGCTGCCCCTCCCATAGAAAAAACGTTTTTCCGCACGTTTTCCAAAAGAAAACGTGTCCCGGCGGCGCTCCGTTCTATCTGTTAAATCCCGTAGTAACCGCCGGTTTATTTGACATGCCCCGCCCGCCCCAATAGAATTGCGCCATGCTTGAGCTTACATTCATCAATAAAAAAGAAATTGCTCCCGCCGTTCCGGTAGAGCTTTTGCGCGGAAAGCGGCATCTTACGCCGTCGGAAATTGCCGCGCTTTTGGCAAATCGTAATTCGAGTGAAGACGGGGAATTTGCAAATCTTTATGTTGATGCTTCCGACGGCGGTTTTGACCCGTCGCTTATTCGGGATTCAACTTTTTCCGGCTTTGTCGTGTTAGGACGACTTCGCGCAGCAAAATTAACATATCACGACCTTGAACTTGAGACGGGAATATACCGCTCGCACTTAAAAAATGTTGTTACCGGAGACGACAACGCCATTCACAATGCAGCGTACCTTGAAAATTACCGGCTCGGCGAGCGCGTTACATTGTTCAACATTCAGGAAATGGCGTGCACGGCTCATTCAAAATTCGGCAACGGGATTTTGAAAGACGGAGAAGACGAAAGCGTCCGCACATGGATTGCCGTCCGCAACGAAAACGGCGGCAGACAGATTTTGCCGTTTGAGAGCATGATTGCGGCGGACGCATATATTTGGTCGAAATTCCGTGATGACGAAAAGCTTATGCGGCGGTTTATTGAATTGACGGAAAACGGCAGCTCCGGCGCGCACGACACGTTCGGTACGGTCGGCAATGATACGGTTATAAAAAATACGACGGTCGTGAAAGACGCGAAAATCGGCGAGGCGGCGTATATAAAGGGCGCGTTTAAGCTTAAAAACATCACGGTGCGCTCAAGCGCGGCGGAACCGTCGCAAATCGGCGAAGGCGTTGAGCTTGTCAACGGCATTATGGGACTGGGGAGCCGCGTTTTTTATCAAGCGGTCGGCATTCGCTTTGTGATTGGGAATAACTGCCAGCTCAAATACGGGGCGCGGCTTATCAATTCCATACTTGGCGACAATTCAACGGTGTCGTGCTGTGAACTTTTGAACAATCTCATCTTTCCGTTTCACGAACAGCATCACAATTCGTCTTTTTTGATTGCGGCGATGATTATGGGACAGTCGAACATTGCAGCAGGCGCGACAATCGGCAGCAACCACAACTCAAGAAGCCTCGACGGCGAAATCTCTGCGGGGCGCGGTTTTTGGCCCGGACTTTGCACGAGTTTCAAGCACAACAGCCGGTTTGCGCCGTTTACGCTTGCGGCGAAAGGTTCGTATCACCACGAATTGAATATTCCGTATCCGTTTGCGCTCGTTACGGCAGGGGACACGGCAAATTCGCCTGTAAACGTCGTGCCGGCATGGCAGTTTATGCACAATATGTTTGCCGTTGCGCGCAACAAGTACAAGTTCGGCAAGCGGGACACGCGGGTTACGAAGATTCAGCAGGTAGAAATGAATCCGCTTGCGCCCGATACGATGGAATATGTTGAATCGGCGCGGCGGCGTATTGTTGAATTGTGCGCGGCGTCTTTGGAAAAACTTGCGCCTGAGCGGTATACGGCGGGAATGCCGAAAGAGGACGTGCTCAAGGCTGCGGAAGCGTTTTTAGCCGAGAACCCTGAGCGTGTATTTACGCTTTTTGACGCGGATGTTCAGAAAAAATACGGCGGAATTATTCACAAAGCGTCAGCGGCGTTTGCACTTTATTCAAAGGTGATAAAATATTTTGCCGCCTCCGCCTTAATCGAATACTGTGCCGCCCATAAAATAGAACGGTTTACGTCGGATGCGCTTAAAGAGTTGAAAAAGCACACGCTCTACGACAACTGGGACAACGCGGGCGGACAAATTATTGCATCAAATCGGCTGCGGACGCTTTTTGAGCGCATAAAGTCCGGTGAGATTAATACTTGGCATGAAGTCCATGCGTTTTATGCGGATTGTCAAACATTGTATGTTGACGATAAGGCGCGCTATGCTCTCACGCTTCTTGAACGGCTCTACCAAAAGGACTCGGAAGAGTTTTCCGGCGCGGACACAGCGGATTTTGTTTCCGCCGCGCTTGCATTTTCCGACGAAATGTATGAAAAAGCGGTAGGCTCGCGTCAAAAGGATTTTACAGACCCGTTCCGCAGTATGTCTTATCGCAATGCGGAAGAAATGACAGCGGTACTCGGCACGATTGACGATGCAGGATTTTTAAAGAATTTGCGTGCGGACACAGAGGCTTTTTCTGCGATGGCGAAAAGCGTGTTTGGGAATGCCGCGGGAACGGACAGCACGACTTAAAAGATGAGCCGGCCGAAAGGACAGCGGTGATTCAGGTGCGCGGAGAAAATCTGGCTGCCGCGGCAGAACAGCGAATCAAGGTACCGCAGCGGAAATTGCAATTTACAAACTGAAAGGCCAAAGGCGATAACGGAGTTCGGCGGCAGAGAAAAATCTGGCTGCCGCAGCAGATTTTGGCGCGGCGGCAGCGCGTATAAGTCCCGTTTCTGAAAGGATAGAGCCGACGGAAAAATCGCTCTGCGCGGCAGGAACGGACGGTACGACTTGAAAGCCGAAGCACACGCCGCACGTTACGGCGTTTTCTTGTTTTAGTCCGAATAAAAACTTGTCGTAAAAGCCTTTGCCTCGCCCCAAACGCGCGCCGGCAGAGTCGAATGCAAGGGCTGGAACGAGGATAAGAAGCCGCCCCGCCTCTGCTGCCTGCCGCATATCGGACAGCGTCAGTTTGGAAAGTCCGCTTTTCGGTTCTCGAATGCCGAATACGCCGCGTTCAAATTGACTGTCAAACGCGCTTTTCTCGTCGCTTCCAGCAAGTCCGTTTTTCAACAAATAAAAATCCATATCGTTTGAGCCGGCAGCAGTTTTCGGCACAGCAACGGCTTTTCCCGCGCGCAAGGCGGCTTTTACCGCCGGAAGAATATCAAGTTCTTCCGGCAGCGGCATATACGCGAGAATGAGTGCTGCATTCTTGTACATGGCCGACGCAAGCAGACAGGAGCACGCATTGCAGGAAGCAGCGTTAAGCGCGTCGTTTTTCAGTGCATTTGACTGTAAAAGCGCTCTCATTCGCGCCCGAAGCGCCTTTTTCTCGTCCTGTATGGAGAGCGCTGTTTGCTGTTCGATTTGAGTCATGCCGGCATCCTCTCTTTTTTTAGTCCTGCTATAGCGGAATAAAAGACGATGTTCGACGGCAGAAGCGGTCTATTCGGCTCATAAGGACGATGAGAACGCGCCTCTCCATTGCGATTCCCTGCTGCACCGGCGCCCAAAACTCCCTGTATTTGCAAGATTATCCATGATTCGAAAGAGTGCAGATAATTTTGCGCGGACAGAAACTCCGTTAAATCATTCAATTGCTCTCCTCTACAGGCCGCTACAGGACATTTCCCAGCACAATGTAGAGTGTGGTACCGGAAAAAATGCTTAAAAGCGCGTTGGACTTCCATATATGGAGCGCAGCAGTGAGCGTAAGCGCGGCAAAGTGAGGAACAAATCCTTTTGCTGCAGAAAACTCAACATCTTTGAGGCAGTAGAAAAGCAATGCGGCTAAAACCATCGGCGGAATATATTTTTCGATAACGGCAATGATTTTCGGCGGCTCTTTTTTTGCAAACAGCAGAAACGGAAACGCGCGTTCAGCATAAATGACAATTCCCGCTAAAAATGACGCTGCAATCGCTGCCGCAGTCCCAATTTGTCCGTCAGTCATGTTCTCCTCCCGCCGACCGCGCGTTGACTGGAACAGACGCGATAGGCTTCGCTGAAAGCGCGTTCTGTTCCGTCGTATTTTTTCCGGTAAAAGACGGACTGGAATCGGCGGTCTTGAACGCTTTTGTGCAGTCAGCCCTGCGGGGCGCTTTGATAACGGCGATACAGACAAACCCTGCCGCAAGCGATACCGGCAAAATAGCGCTGCCGTCAGGAAAAACGCCGCGTTTCCACAACACGATTGCCATAGCCGTGCACGCGGCGCCGATAAGCGGAGGCGCAAAATCCTTCGATTGTTTTATCCGGTCTATCAACAGGACTGCAAAAAGCGCAGTCAGTGCAAAATCAACGCCGCCGAGCGGAAGAGCCGTTTTTGATTCCAACGCAGAGCCGAGCAGAGAACCGAGCATGGTTCCAGAAATCCAGTATGCGTGGTCAAGCAGGGCTATCGTGCCGTAAAATGCGCCGCTGTCCGCTCCGTCGGGAACGTTTGCCGCAGTCAAAATGGAATACGTTTCGTCCGTGAGCGCAAAAACGATGTACGTTTTCCATGCGCCCGTTCCTTTGAGTTTGGAGATGAGAGAAAGACCGTAGACGATGTGCCGGATATTAACGAGCGCTTCCGTTATCAAAATCATCGAAAGCGGTGTTCCCGCGGCAAAAAGTCCTACGGCAACGTATTGTCCCGCCCCTGCGTACATAAAAATGCTCATAAACGGCGTTAAAAAAAGCGGATAGCGCCGCGCAGAAATCATCAGCCCAAATCCCATGCCGAGCGCAAGGTAGCCGAACAGAACAGGAGTGGTCAGCCGGAACGCAATACGGAAGTGTGTTTTAGTCATGTGCCCGACAGTATAATTTTTTTTACGCAAGTTTCAAGGAATGCAAAAAATTTTATACTGTAACGCAGATGATGTAAGAAAAAACGCAGCGCAGTCAATTTTCTACTATGTTTTACCATAAAAAAGACGGCGGGGCAGATACCGTTCAAGCAGACTGATGATTGTTTAGCCGCCGTTTTTGCTGCGTTTCCCGCAAGAAAACTCCCCGTAAGCCTTCGTTTTTCGCGAGTTTTGCCGTCAGGCAAAATCTCGATGCAGTCGGTACACCGTTTCATCTGTCAAACTCCGTAACAGCCGTCTGCCGTTTAACACTCAGAAACGCACCATTCTAAGCGGTAACGGCGTTCCTTCCGCAAATTTGCCGCAGGCGGTACGCTGTTTAAGTTCTTCACACTGTGACCCCCGCAAGCCCCCGTTTTTCGCGAGTTTTGCCGTCAGGCAAAATCTCGATGCAGGCGGTACACCGTTTCATCTGTCAAACTCCGTAACAGCCGCCTGCTGCCGTTTAAACTTTGCTGACACTCAGAAACGCACCATTCTAAGCGGTAACGGCATTCCCTCCACAAATTTGCCGCAGGATGTACGCTGTTTAAGTTCTTCACACTGTGACCCCCGCAAGCCCCCCGTTTTTCGCGAGTTTTGCCGTCAGGCAAAATCTCGGTG
Organism: uncultured Treponema sp.; assembly: GCA_963539635.1. Taxonomy (GTDB): domain Bacteria; phylum Spirochaetota; class Spirochaetia; order Treponematales; family Treponemataceae; genus Treponema_D. Next base: position 5,220 of record CAUTOZ010000058.1, on the reverse strand, counting down.
CAGGCGGCGCATCGTTTCATCTGTCAAACTCCGTAGCAGCCGCCTGCCGCACTCCTATTTCAACGACAAATAATATTTTGCCATCTGTTTATCCGTCATTAAAATGTGATTGAACAGCCAGTCGCGGAGGAAAAATGCAAAATTAGCGGGAACAAACTGCTTGCCGTCCTTGTATTCGCTGACGGCAAGTAAAATCTCTTTAACGAATTGTTCATGTTTTTGCTTATGTTCTTTTAAGTCAGGATATTCGACTTCTTTCATAATCCGTTCTTCGTCCTTAAAATGAAACATTACATAGTCGACAAGTTCTTTCATCACGCTGCGGAATTGTTCGTCAAGTTTTTGCTGCGTACCCGTGCAGGCTTCATACAGTTGATTTGTGAGCTCGACTAAATGCTTGTGCTGCGCGTCGACGCTAAAAATTCCAACTTCGTAGCTCACATCCCATTCAATAAACTTATCCATCAACAAACTCCTTTGCAAATAATTGCAGTGTTTTCTTCCGTTTTGCTCATTATAAAGAAAACAAGATGAATTTTCTACGGAACGCACAAGTCAAATTGACTGTAAAGCGCCTTTCCGAATCCCGCCTCAGTCTCTCCTCCCGTATCGCTTGCGTTTACTTTTTACCGGTCGTGCACTACAATACTGCCATGAAACTGAAACGAAGCAGCGGTATATTGATGCACCCGACGTCTTTTGCGGGTACACCTGGAATTGGAACTCTTGGGCAGGCGGCGTTTGATTTTGTCGACTGGCTCAAAGAGGCTCATCAAACGTTGTGGCAGATTTTGCCGATTGGGCCGACGGGCTACGGGGATTCGCCGTATGCGTCTTTTTCTACGTTTGCCGGAAATCCGCTTATGATTGACCTTGATACGCTGGTCAAAAAAGGCTGGGCGCTGGCAGAGGACATTGTTCCCCCCGACTACATCAAAAGCATGGGCGCAGTGGATTACGGTTCAGTCGTCTGGTGGAAAATGCCGGTTTTATCCAAATGCGCGGCACACTTTTTGAAAAATGCCTCCGCCTCCGACCGCGCCGCCTACGAAGCTTTCAAAAACGATAACGCGGCGTGGCTCAACAATTACGCGGACTTTACGAGCATTAAGCAGCACTACGACGCGGAGGCGGAAAAGCAGGGAATCAGCGGCATCGCGCAAATGTGGAACGCATTTTGGCCCAAGGAACTTGCTTCCTGCAATCCCGCTGCGGTCTCGAAGTGGGACGCGGAACACACCGCTAATATAGAAGAAATTAAAGCGATTCAATTCTTTTTTGCCGACCAGTGGTTTGCGCTCAAAAAATACGCGAACGATAACGGCATCTCTCTTATCGGCGACATTCCGATTTTCGTAGCTCCCGATTCCGCCGACGTGTGGGCTGACCAAAAATTCTTTCAACTTGACGAACAAGGCATTCCGCTCAATGTTGCAGGCGTTCCTCCCGACTATTTTAGCGCGACGGGGCAGCTCTGGGGCAATCCGCTCTACGACTGGGACGCGCTCAAAAAAGACAATTATTCGTGGTGGGTCAAGCGTATCCGCCGTATGCTTTCGCTGGTTGACTGCGTAAGAATCGACCATTTCCGCGGCTTTGAAGCGTACTGGTCAATTCCGTACGGAGAGGCGACAGCGATAAACGGCAAATGGATTACGGGGCCGAACATTGAACTGTTCGACGCGATTAAAAAAGCGCTTGGCGACATTCCGGTTATCGCCGAAGATTTGGGCGTCATCACCGACGGCGTAAAAAAACTGCGCGACGATTCGGGCTTTCCCGGTATGAAAGTGCTGCAATTCGCCTTTGACCCCGCCGAAGCCGGACGAGACGGTATGATCAACGCATTTTTGCCGCATATGTACCCGCAGGCGTCAGTCGTCTACACCGGCACCCACGACAACGACACGATGCAGGGCTGGCTTGACCAAGCGGATGACGCGGCTGTGCAAATTGCTGCCGAATACGCATTCGGAAAAAAGATGACTGCAAAAGAAGCGCGTGCCCTCTCCGATAGCAAAGAATTGTGCGCAGCGCTTATCCGCGCGGCAATCGCATCCGCCGCCGACTACGCGGTTATTCCAATGCAGGACATACTTGCGCTCGGCAAAGAGGCGCGCATGAACACGCCGTCAACGCTCGGCAATAACTGGGCCTGGAGAATTGATGCAGGCGCGCTCACCAAAGAAAAGGCGGAAGAATTGGCATTCATCTCCGATTTGTACGGACGAAACGTAAAATCGAACAGCACCGACGGGAAGTAAGATTTTTATCAGCGAAAAGCGCCCTGCCGAATACGCGGGGCGTTTTTATTTGTGCAGAGAGTACGTCGTGTCCGCGGAAAACTGTGTTTGTGCGGACAAAGCGGCGCGTAAATCGACCGCAGTATGCTTTTATCGGACGGCCGCGGCATTGCCCACTTTCTGCGCTCCCCGCGCAGAATATACGAACGGCTAAACCGCTTCCCATTCTATTTGTTCTTTGACGGCTCCGTTTTTATGGAAGCGGTATTCGTAAAAAGTTTCCGCAGGCGTGCCGTCAGTGCCGACTGTTCTTTCATACCGAATACGCCCGCTTTCATCGTATTCCGTCCGCCGCTCGGAGCCTTTTGTGTTTTTATAGAAAATCTCGTTTCCGCAGGCGTCATACTCGTACCACTCTTCAAAGTCTCCGCTGCCTTTTGCGTGAATTTTATGTCCGCAGTCGTCGTATTCATACCACATCTCAAAACCGGTACTGCTTTTTTCGTGAATCATATTGCCTTTGCCGTCGTACTCTCTTTGCATTTCGGAGCCGTCGCTGTATTCCGCATGAATCATATTGCCGTTTTCATCATATTCATAGCGCGTCTCTTCTCCTGTGCCGTTTTTCCGCCGAATCATATTTCCGCTCCGGTCGTACTCATACCACGCTTCTTTACCGTCGTCGCTTTTCCGGTGAATCATATTTCCGCAGTCGTCATATTCGTACCATGACTCGCTGCCCTTATTGGTCTTCCAGTGAATCGCTTTGCAGTTTTTGCCGTACTCGTACCATTGCTCAAAGCCTGTGCCGGTTTTCGCGTGAATTATTTTTCCGTCCGTGTCAAACTCGGAAATACACGCACAGCAAAGCCGCCTGAAAACGGTTCTTTTGCCTATCATTATCCTTGCGTCCATCGTTTCTCCGAGTTTTATCATTTTGTTCTCCGTTGTGAATAAAGTTTTGCACCGCTTTTATTTTCGAATATGGGCGGCGGTACAGAAGTATATGTTATTTTGAGACAAGAACACATATAAGGAGGGCAGCAGTTTCGGCTTTTGCAGAGCGGAGAACACGCCGAATCTCTCAAACGCGGTTCCGAAATCTCGCTTTCCCGTCCGCCCCGCTCATGTCCTTGATTGTGCCTGTGTCCGATAATCGCTAAAATACTGCCTATCCGCGGTGGGCGGACAATTTTACAAAATCAGAGATTTTTATGCAAAAACTTTTATCGGAACTGCTGCCGGCATTCGCTCATCAGGCAACGGCGGCGGACGGAATTACGGCAATCGGCGATGAAGACATCGGCGGCATTGAAATTACGGACATCGTTTTTGATTCGCGGGCGGTACACGACGGTGCAATGTACTTTGCGCTGCCCGGAACGCATATCGACGGCAGCAAATTTATTCCCGAAGCGATTAAAAACGGAGCGGCCGCTGTCGTTTTTCAAGGTGAATTGAATCGGGACATCTGCTTAAAGGCGGCAAAAGAAGCTGCAAAGCGCAATCTTGAAGATGCGCTTTCGCGCGGGCAGAAAAAACCGGACAGCCTTGAGTGTTTTCCGGCATTCATAAAGGTCGAAAATGCGCGTTTTGCCATGTCTCCGGTCAGTGCGGCATTCTACGATAATCCCTCAAAAAAACTTGCAGTCGTTGGAGTTACGGGAACGGAGGGCAAGAGTTCGACGGTCTCGTTTATTTGGCAGCTTTTACGCCTTTCCGGTAAAAAAGCTGGCTTTATTTCGACAGTGGAATACTCATTCGGCGGAGAAGCAGTTGCCAATCCGGAGCACCAAACCACGCCGGAAGCCCCGATAATTCAGCATCATCTTGCCGAAATGGTCAAAAACGGCTGTGAATACGCGGTTGTCGAGTCGTCTTCGCATGGGCTGTCCGAAAAAACGAACCGGCTCGGCGACGTGCTTTTTGACTGCGGCGTATTTATGAACGTTACGCTTGAACATTTGGAATTCCACAAGACTTTTGAACAATACCGAAGCGACAAAGCAAACCTTTTCCGCGCACTGGACAAACACAACCATGAAAAATTCATCGGCGGAAAACCGGCCTGCATAAATTCTATCGGTGTTGTAAACCTTGAAGACCCGTCTGCACAATATTTTATCGAATCGACACACAAGCACGTCTACGGTTTTACGACAGACGGACTTGCCGGAAAAGCCGCCGCACAAACCGGAGCGGATGCAATTCCTCTTCCGCCGATTCCGGAAGGAATTCGGTATATGCGCGCACAAAATATCGCGGCGGCGCGTAACGGTCTTGATTTCAAAATTGAAACGGACGGCGGCGATGCGCTTTTCCGCGCGGATGATGCACGACCGCACACGTACAAGCATATTCCGGTGCGCGCGTCTTTTGCAGGCGCATTTAATGCGTACAACATCATGGCGGCACTTATTGCAGTCAGTTCTCTGACGGAAAAATCCTTCGAAGAGCTTTCGCGCCTTGTGCCGGAATTCAACGCAATCAAAGGGCGCATGACGGCAATTGACGCAGGGCAGCCTTTTGAAGTCATTGTTGACTACGCGCATACGCCTTCATCGTTTGAAACGATTTTTCCGCCGGTGAAAAAACGCTGCGCCGGAAAAATGATTGCGCTTTTCGGAAGCGGCGGCGAGCGTGACTTGACAAAACGTCCACTGCAGGGGCGGATTGCCGCAAAATTCTGCGACACAATCATTTTGACGGACGAAGACCCGCGCGGAGAAGATTCACTTACGCTTTTGCAGATGATTGCCGAAGGCGCACACAAAGAAGGCAAACGTACGGATGAAGATTTATTCATCATTCCGGACAGAAAAAAAGCGATTCGACAAGCATTTAAATCGGCGCATAAAGGCGACATAGTGCTCCTGCTCGGCAAGTCTCACGAAAACAGCATTATCTACAAAGACTACGTTATGCCTTACGACGAAATAAGCGAAGCGAAACGCGCGCTTTCGGAAATGGGATTTAC
>CAUTOZ010000057.1:0-16723 GCA_963539635.1 uncultured Treponema sp. | reverse complement strand
CGCCCTGAAAAACTGTTATGCCGCTCCCCAAAATCCGTTCCGCCCTTCAAAATTTCCCCCTCGCCCCATAAAAACGCCGCTAAGAAAATGCAACTTCATAGCGCGGAAGAAAACGCCGCCAAGAAAATACATCTTCTCAGCGGCTACACATTCGTGTCCAAAAAGTCCATTTTCTTGCGAGAATATCCATACGCCTGTAGGCGTGTGGATATTCTCGCAAAGGCGGTAACTTCGCTAAGTCTTTCAAACTCCTTCCTCTGCCGCCCTGCCCCGACCTACACCTTAAACTTCCCGACTTCCTTTACAGTCTCTTCTATACTTTGTTTATTCGTCTGGCTTATGCCGTTTACATCCTGCACGGCGTTACTTATTTGGACAGCGCCGGCGGCCATTTCGTGCATACTATTTGCAATAGCGTCAGACATAGCGCCGAGCCGTTTCATTTCTTGGGAGACGAGATTGCTGTTAGAAAGCATTTCTCCGGAACTGCGCTTTACTTCCTGCGTCATGTCTTCTATGCGCTTCATTGAGTGTACAATTTGTTCGCTCTCGCCGCTTTGCTCTTTCATGTCGCCCATAATGCGCTCTTCCTGCTTCTGAGTCTTTCCGGCAAGTTCAAATATCGCGTCAAAACTGTGCTCGGCAGCAAGAGCCGCTTCATTTACGCCCGCAATCTTTTCTTTTAACGTTTGCAATATCGTCGTGATATTTTTACCTTGCGCGGCGGCGGCTTCGGCAAGACTTCGAATTTCTCCAGCGACGACGGCAAAGCCCTTTCCTGTCTCTCCAGCATGAGCCGCCTCAATCGCCGCGTTCATTGCCAAAAGATTGGTCTGCGCCGCAATATTTTCAATTACCGCGCTGGTTTCAAGCAGCACGTCGGAACTTTCGGCAACCGCCTTACTCAGTTTAACCGTTTCGGCAATCATCTTTTTGCCTTCACCTGTGGCGCCGTTCAAGTCTTTGAGCGTTTGTAGATTGTTTTCCACCGTCCCCGCGACAGATTGAATATTTGAAACCATGTGCCTGACCGACACGGTTGAATTTTCAACATTCTTTGCCTGAACCGCAATGTGTTCGTCTACTCGTTCGATTGTTTCCGCCATCACTTGAAGCGAAGAGCCGATAGCGACGACGCTCGACGTATGCGTCAACATTTGCTTTTTTATTCCTTCGATGTTTGTACTGATTTCATATACCGCGCTCGCCGTTTCAGTCATATTGCTTGCAAGTTCCTGCCCAACCTGCTGCATTTTGCCCGCGCTGTTTCCGATGGACTTTATCGATGCTCGTATTTTCCCGATTGTTTGATTAAAATATTTTGACAGGTCAGTCATTTCGTCGTTGCCGGAGACAGGGAGCCGTACGGTCAAGTCGCCCGAACCTTCTGCAATGTCTTTTAGCGCACCGACTGTTACATTTATCGGCTGAACAATACGCCGCGCAGTAACGTACACGACGATACCCGCAACAAAGAAAATCCCCGATGCGATGCCGTATAAAAGCCGCCTCATCATTTTTATGACTCCCAAAAACTCTTGGACGGGAGCGGACAGAATAACGCGCCAGCCGGTATACGCAATGATTCCAAAAGCTGCAATCTGCGTCTCTCCGTCCAAGTCGAAATAACCCGTTTCTGGCTTTGCCGACTTCAGCGCCGTCTGTTCAAACGCAGCCATTTCTGCAAAAGAAGGATCGGTTTTCGCTTTTTCCATGCTGTTTTCCTGCGTTTTTACCGCCTCAATATCCGCATCTCCGATTGTATTGCCGGTAAGCCCGATGACGTAGCAGTCCCCTGTCTCTCCGACAACGATATCAGCAATCATGTTTGAAAGACCTTCCGCGTCCACACGCCCGTACAAGACACCGATAATGTTTTTGTCGTCGTCATACACGGGCACCGCAAAAAAGATGTAAAGTTGCTTGGTTACGCGGGAAACGAGCGGCTCAGTTACAAACGCTTTGCCTGCCAGCGCGGAACGGAAATACTGACGGTCGGAAACAGTAAGCCGGCTGCCGTCGGAAAGCCATGCGTCTCCGGCTTTGTTGCAAATGCCGAATGCATTAAATTCGCTGTTAAAAGCCAGTTCTTTGTTGAGAACCTTCGCTTTTTCTTCGTATGGAACATTTGAGCGTAAAATTTCCTGCCGCGCTACCGCATCCAGCGTGGTAAAAAACGATAAAATTCGTTCATTTATCAGCTGCGCGGTATCTTCCGCCTTTTCAGTCAGCCGAATATTCACGTTATCAATCATCGCTTTTTTGACGATTGCCATCGCAGTCAATCCCAACACAGAGATTGCCAACAAAATTAAAAGTCCGAACGTCAGAATAAGTCTGCTTCGGATTGAAAAACGTGCTTTCATGCCTGCTCCATTAAATCTTGTGTTATTATACCTGCCCGCCGGATTGCAAATCCCTTTCGCATAAGCCATAGGCTTCAGGATCTGCGCCGGCAAGTCCATACGGTTCTATATGTACCATAACGTCATATACGTTATCAATTCTTTCTTTGATTGCCGCCGTTACTTTTTCCGCAATCAAATGCGCCTCATACACGCTCAAGCCCGCGTCCACTTCAATATCAAGGTCAATGTCGAAAAGATTTGCCATTTTTCGGATACGCGCCCGGTGCGGATGGAGCGCGCCTTCCACTGTTTTGACAGCCTCAAACAATTTTCCGTAGAGCATTTCGTCCGTGTTGCCGTCCATCAATTCAACATTCAATTCAATAAAGATAGTCGCTCCTGATTTCATAATCCACAGGCTGACGGTAAAAGCGGTAACCGCATCGAGAATGGGCATTTTCAAAAAATGAGAAAACAAAAGTCCCGTCAAAACCGATGCTGACAAAATAACGTCGTTGCGCATATTTTTTGCATTCGCCTGAATCATAGGACTGTCCGCTTTTTTTCCGAGCAGGTACTGGTTGACTGCAAGCGCGATTTTTCCCGCGATAGAAAATGCCGCCGCGGCAGCCGCAGCAAGGTCAGGCGCCGCCCCCGATTCTTTCGTGCGGACAAAGAGCGCCAATTTTTTTACCGACACGATTGAAAGCTGCAAGCCCGCCGAAAGAATAACGAACGCCAGTACTAAAGTCGCAATTGTTTCCGCCCGCTGGTGTCCCCATGCGTGGTCTTTATCGGAAGGACGGCTGATGATAAAACTGACTACGAGCGCCATAATCGACATCGTAATGTCGGTTGCAGAATCTATGCCGTCGCCGAGCACGGAAAGACTGTGCCAGATAAGACCGGCTGTAATTTTTGATGCGCAAATGACAATGTTTCCCGCCAGAGCAGCAATAGAGGCAGCCCGAACGATTTTTATTCTTTCGGAAGCGTTCATGTACGCACACTATAAAGGAAAAAAGTAAAAATGTTGAGTATAGACGGCGACAAAAAACGGCAGGCACTTATTATGAACTTGAGCGGATTTTACAGGATTCCGCTTGCCTGAGTTTTCCTAATCAACAACTCCGACGCAACCGTCGGGGTATTAAACTTTCCGCACGAATAAAGAAAACTCACAACAAAACAGACGCTGCCGCCCGCTCTCGTTTACTTACAAAACCGTACGAAAGAGTGTTTTTCTCTTCGATAGACTAGAGGGAAGTGTTTGCTTTTGGGAACAGCGAGGTACTCTCTTGGAGTGCAGCGGCATTGCGATTGAGGACAGATGTCAGCCTTATCTGCGGAACTATAACGAAATTTAAGACGGCTAAACGAGGCTTACGGGCGGCAAGGCCGTTTTGCGGCAGGAGAGGAACCTTGCGGCAGAAAGCGGGAATAGCGCTGCAAAAAATCGCGGCAGCGTAAAATGACGCCGCGATTCTCATCTCTTTCATTTCCTGCGCTTTACATTCCCGTCGGAAAGTCTATAAAAATGGTGTCGATGTCTGTTTCTTGGCGGAGTTTTTCCATGATAAGGCGCACTCCGACGGTTTCGGTTTGGTAGTGGCCGCCGGCGATGACGTTTATTTCCAATTCTTTGATAAGGTGGAACAACTCGTGTGAAATCTCGCCGGTAACGTATGCGTCAAGTCCCTCTGCAGCCGCCTGCGTAACTTCCTCGCCGGCGCCGCCTGAAATAATTCCAACAGTGCGTATGTCTTTTTTACCGAATGCGAGTACTTGATTCGGTTTTTCGTTCGGATTTAAGACCTGCTCCGTCAATTCTTTTATAGATAAGGGATGTGCGAGCGCGCCTTTGACGCCGATTTTCATATTTTTCCATTCACCGAACGGCTCAAGGTTTGAAAGCGCAAGACGCGCCGCAAGTCCGTAATTGTTGCCGTACGGATTATTCGCGTCCAACGGAATGTGGCAGGCATACAGCGCGATGTCGTTCTTTATAAACGGAGCCGTCCGCTTGTAAACGTGTCCGGCAACCCGCTCGGAACGCCCCCAAAACAGTCCGTGGTGAACAAAAAGCAGGTCGGCGCCTTCCGCGGCGGCAGCCAATACCGTCGCTTCGCATGCATCTACGGCAAAAGCGGCTTTTTTTATCGGTTTGACGGCAGGCTGTGCGTTTGCAATCTGCACGCCATTCATCGAAGGGTCTGCCGGAAAGTTCTCGATTTTCAAAAAACTTCTAAAATAGCGGTCGAGTTCGTTTAAAGTCATAGTGCCTCTCCTTGTCTTTCTTCCATATGTTGGATAAGCGAATGCGCACATTTCTTTGCGGAAGACGTGTCGTGCGCCCGTTCGAGGTGAAAATAAAAAGCCAACAGGGGATTGGTAATGCGGATACAGCCAAAACCAGGCGTTTTGCAGTCGGAACACGCAGTCAAACTTATGCCGCCGCGCACATCGTCAGAATGGAGCCTGCAAAAGTCGGAAATTGCACGCTCTGCCATCCAATCGCCCGCGATAAATACCGGAGAAAACCGTTCCGCTTCATTTTCCTTTGCAAAATTGAGCAGGACTTCAAATTCCTTTGCCGAATTGAACGAAAAAAAGTCTTGCTGCGCCTTAAACCGCTCCGTGTGCAGGATATAATCCAAAATCATCGCAAGCCGCCGCAGCGCTTTTGTATTCGCGGCGCCCTTGTACCATTGCACGTCCCGCGTAAAAAAATCTCCCGTATAGACCGTCCAGCCGCGCTCGGCAAGCGCATAAAAAAGCGGCTCGTAGTGAAAACTGTCCGCCCGCTTATCGCAGACAAAAAGAATCGTGCGCACTTCGTCGGGATTTCCATCTGCATGGGCAGCATTGGCTTTTTCGTGTTGACTGTCCAGCGCAGTTTCGGATTTTTCTGCGGGACTGTACATGAAAATCGCTCCTGCCGGAAATGAAAGATAATTGTACCGTTCAAAACCGGAGGTAAAATTCCCGCTGACGGCAATTTTTTGTTTTGTAACGCCGGCATGTTTTTCATTCAAATTAACAGGCTTAAAATAAAACAAAGCGGCGAGGATGAGCGTCGACAAAATGATTAAAAAGAGTGAGCCGGCCTTAAACGCTGCGCTGTAGCGGTCAACGTACAGCCCCGCCGCAAACCGGAGAGATGCGCGGAAGTTGATAAACGCTGCAAAGACTGCAAGCGCGCCAATGAACGCCGAAAACGTATCGGCACCCCACGCGGCTGTCTGCAAAACCGCAAGAACGGCAGCAAGCGGTGCAAGAATTGCAAGCGTATCGACTTTTCCGTATTTTACAAAAAAAATACGCGCGCTGCCCGCTATCAGCAAAAACAAAATCAGCATTTCTCCGAATATAGGATTAGACATAGCGCATTGTAACCGAAAAACAAAGCGGCTTTCAACGCGAAGAGTGCGGGCGGGACGGGCAGCAGAGAAGGGAGTTTTTAAGACACAACGGGAATGCCGCCCGCACAAGAATATCCACAACGGCGTGGCTGCGGATATTCTCGCAAATAAATGGAGTTTGTAGTCACGCGGCATTATAAAACGGAGGCTTCAAAAGACTTAAAAAACATCATTTGCCGCCGGTTTTACCGCTCGGCAAAACCGGCTGTAAAATGGAAGGTTGTACTTTGCAAGCGGAGCGGAAAGCAGAACGATTTAGGCGGCCGCTGCAGTCTTGTACCGTCTGAGCGACTGTCCGCCCGCGCCGGACAAAACTCGGACAGGAAAAGATGAGGCGCCTGCCAAGCGGCAGACAAAACGTTCCGCTGACTGGGCGCTCTTACTTTTTCAGTAAAGAGGCAAACGGATTATACGTGTCTGCGCTGTCTTGATTTTCCAGATACTGTGCGGCGGTACGGTCTTGCTCGACGGACGAAGCGGGAACGAGCGAAATGCGTTTTTTCGCCGCGTCAACTTCTTTTACGCAGACGGAAAACGGTGCGCCTTCCTTGAACAATTTTTTTAAGTTTGTGCTGCGCTTCCCGTTTTCAAGCGCGGAAATGTGCACCAGTCCGTCAATGCCCGGTTCGAGCGCAATAAAAAGTCCGTAGTCCATGACTTTGGAAATCGTCCCGTCGATTTTGTCGCCCTCGCGGTATTTATGCGCGGCGTCATCCCACGGGTCGGCGATAAGCGCTTTTATGCTGAGCGATACGCGCTCGCCTTTCCAGTCAGCCTTGATAACTTTTGCCTTGACCGTCTGCCCGACGGAAAGATGTGTGCGTATGTCGTCTACGCGTTCCCGTGCAATTTCTGAAACCGGCAGCAATGCACGAAACGCGCCGAGATTGACGAATGCGCCGTAGTCGTGCAGGGCGGCAACAGTACCTTCGACAATACTGCCTTCTTTGATTTTTTCTTTGAGCTGTTCGATTTCTCCACGCCGCTCGTTTTCAAGGACAGCCCGATTCGACACGATTATATTTTTTCCGCCTTCTTTGTACTCTTGAATCAAAAATGTCCGCACAGTGCCGATGTAACCGGCGCTTTCTGTGCGTTCGCGAAATCCCATCTGAGAATGCGGACAAAACGCGCGCGTCTGCCCGATGAGCACTTCAAATCCGCCTTTGATTTCTTTTTCGACTTTTCCTTCGACGGGTATCCGGTTTGCGAATGCGTTTTCAACAGCGGTTGAGTCAGCATTTTTACCCGTGATTTTCGTCGTAAAACGCATTTCTCCGTCTTTTTCGCCGATAAAAAAGACTTTTATGCGCTCTCCCTCGCGTACGCGGCAGTTTCCGCTTTCATCGCATACTTCCGCCTTGTCGAGAACGCCCTCGCTTTTCGCGTTCAAGTCCAAAAAAATGCAGCCGCCGGAAATCGCTGCAACTGTCGTCTCTATTTGCTGTCCTATTTCAAGTTTTGTGAACATAGTGCCTCTTTTTAATCCTTTCCGCCGCGCGGAACTCGTTTTGACGAATATACCACGTGCGTATGAAAAAATCGATACGGACGAGAATCGAGGAGAAAGTCGGGCGGTTCTTACTTTTCTTAAAAGATTTACGGGGCAGCGCTCATCTACGTTTTGCCGGACAGCCAAACGTGAGGAAAATAGAGTTTAGGCTGTGCGTCTTCTGTATACATCGCGCAGCAAACAGTCTGTCGTTGGAAAATACCATTCCCTTTCCGTCCCATAAAGAACACCGCCTGAAACCACAACTTCCCTGACGGCGCTCCTTAAAACTTCCATTTTTCTGCGAACGGCAACTCCGTTGTGTCTTTCAAATACCGTTTTTACCGCCTGCCAAACGCTTTTCAATTATCGCTTTGCAGTTTTACTGAAAGGAACAATTCGTCTTGATACCAGTCCGGCAGCAGCGAAAATACTTCTTCCTTATAGCCGTTTGCCGCGACTTTGATTTTCCAAACGGAGCCGGAAAGCATTTTATCGCGCGGAATATCGCTGATTTTTTGCCACGAGCCGTTATAAAAAATGCGGAAACGTGCGGATGATGTAATTTCTCGTCCTGAATCGCCGTCAAACGCGCGGATATTGAACTTTAAAGGGCGGCGCATATCGCTTAGAAAGTCGCTTTTTACGTGCACGTCTTTTTTGCCGACAGCAAAGGAATCCCACCAGACGTAGGGACCTGCCGCAACTTTTACGCGGTACGTGCCGGGGCGTAAAAACACCGCTTTTGTAGTGTAGGTAAGATTGCGTTTTTTTCCGTCGTCTTTTGCTGATTTTGGCGCCTTAAAAACACGCCGAGTTCCGCTCACTTCAGGAATCTTATCGCCGTCATTTTCAAAGAAAAATGCATTTACCGGAAGATCGGAACCGGCAGCCGCAGTAACCGGCATTCGCATTTCAAGTGTAACCGGCGTAAACCACGGACGAAGCGCCGTGCGGTGAACTGCGCCTTGATGCCACAACAGCAAAAACAAGAGGGCAGATGCCGCGCACGCGCTGGAAACTGCGCCTGCCGTTTTTAAGCGGCGGTTTTTAAGCGTGTACGGCGCTTCCTTTACCAAGTCCTTTGACAGTACAAGACGCGCAAGTTGAATACGAATTGCGTGCGTATCGTAGCGTTTTAAGTAGCGTTTGATAGTGTGAATAATCGGAGCCGTGGACTGGCAGCGTTTTTTAGGGTCGGCGCGCATCATTTTTTTGATAAGACGGCAGACGACCGGCGGCAGGGATTTATCGATTTTCTGCGGCGGAATATAGCGTTCTTTCCGAATCGTATTGAGCGTTTCAATCGAAAGCGTTGCCGGATAGGGCTTTGTTCCCGTTACCATTTCGTAAAGCATAACGCCGAGCGCGTAAATATCAGCGCGTTTATCGACTTTTGCACTGTCTTCAAATTGCTCAGGGGGCATATACGCCGGCGTTCCAAGCGAAACTCCCGCTTTGGTTACCGCGTCCTTTCCCGTCTCCTTATCTGCAGTCGCAATTCCGAAGTCGGCAAGTTTTATTTCCGCTCGCTTTGAAATCAAAATGTTTCCCGGCTTAATGTCGCGGTGCACGATGTCCTTTGAATGCGCGTATTTGAGCGCAAGGCACGCATCCAACAAAACAAGCAAGGCAAGCGGCGGACTTAAAACCGTCTGTTTGGCAAGCAGTTTATCGAGCGCCATACCGTCTACAAATTCTTCCGCCATGTAGCGGTACGAGCCTTCCGTAAAATAATCGAACAGATGGACGATAAAAGGACTGTGCATATCAAGGAGAATTTGCGCTTCCCGCTTAAACCGTTCAAGGTTCGGCGCACTGCGTCTGCCCGACATTTTTTTGAGCACAATCGTGCGCTTGAGCGATGGATGTTCTGCCTTATACACAACGCCCATTCCGCCTTTGGCAATAATTCCGTGAACTTTATATTTTCCTATAAACGGCGGAAAAGTCTCTGCCATTTTGTCCTCCCGCATTTTTTAATGTTGAATTGGTATGTATTTTTTGAGGCGCAGCCGGAATTTCCAATCGGCTATACGCTCAAAGTTTCTTTCTGCTGTTTTGCTCTGTGTCAGTTTTCACAGAAAAAGTGAAGCGGACACAAAAGAGTTATATCGCTCAAATATGATAATAATCCTCTGCAAGTGCAGGCAGAGTTTACGCCTGCAGAGTCCTCTCCATCCGAGTAACAACCGCCCTAGCAATTCCGCTGCCTCTTTTAAACACCGTTCGCTCCGTCTCAAAGCCCTGCGGGTGAGTTTAGCAACAGCAAACTGAGGCTGGCGGTAATCTCGCTGCGTTATGAAAACTGCATATTCCCGCCTGCTAAACTTCAGTCTACCGCAAGAATATCTATAACCGCATGGTTGTGGATATTCTTGCGCGGGCATAAACTTCGTTCTGTCTATCAAACACCGTTTTTACCGCCCAACATTCTCCGCCGCCGGCTTACATCTTAAACGCTCCTACTTCGCGGGCAAGATTGTCAATGCTTTCCTTATTCTTTTGTGCAAGAGCGTTGACGTCATTGACGGAGTTGCTGATTTGGGTAACGCCTGCGCTCATTTCGTTCATGTTGTCTTTGATTTCGGACGTGAGGCGGTTTAGTTTTTGCATTTCTCCGGCGGCGTTTTTGCCGCCTAAAAGCATTCGTCCGGCGCCCTCTTTTACTTCCGTCGTAACCGTATTTATCGTTTTGATTGCCGCAAGAATTTCACGGCTGCCATTTTCTTGTTCGTGCATGGCGGCATTCAATTCTGTGCTCATACCTTGCACGTTTTCCGAAAGGCTGAAAATAACGTTGAATTTTTCCTCCACGATTTTTGCAGAACCTGCAAGCCCTTCAATTTCTTCTCCAAGATTTTTCAGAGTCGCCGTAATCGTCTTTCCCTGCGTTCCGGCTTCTTCGGCAAGTTTCCGGATTTCATCTGCAACGACGGCAAAGCCCTTTCCCGCCTCTCCTGCATGCGCGGCTTCAATCGCGGCGTTCATGGCAAGCAGATTCGTCTGTGAAGCGATATTTTGAATAACGCTCGACGCTTCAATAAGACTTCCTGACTCTTCTGCAATTTTTTGCGTTACCGTGCTCGAACTTAAAATTGTTTTTTTGCCTTCGGACGTGGCTTGAGTCAGCATTTTTATCATAGCAGCGCTCTTTTCAAGCGAAAGACCGATTGCAGCGATATTCGACACCATCTGTTCGATTGACGCCGACGATTCTGTAACGCTTGCCGACTGGTCTTCGATGCTGCCGTTGAGATTTTCAATCGTATGAATAATGTCTTCCATAACAGCGGCAGTTTCTTTGACGCTTTGCGCCTGCAAAATTGTCTGTTGTTTGACGCCGTGAATGTTGGAATTGATTTGATTGACTGCACTCGCCGTTTCCGTCATGTGAATGGAAAGTTCTTCGCCGACTTGCTCCATGTCGTTGGAATGCTCGGTAACGGATTTGAGCGACGCGCTTACCTTTTGTATTGTGCTGTTAAAGTCCGCCGACATATCGTTGATTTCATCACTGCCTGTTATCGGGAGGCTGACGGTAAAGTCGCCCGTGCCCATTTTGCGGAGGACTTCGATGACTTTTTTAATCGGTTTGATAATGATTTTTTGTATGACGGTAATGCTGAGCGCAATAATGACGATGAGGCTGACTACTGCAATGCTGATGATGTACAAAATTGAGCGGACAAGACTGCTGTTTATGCTTTTTTCGACGTCCGTCATTTCTATTCCGCAGAATAAAACGTAGGCAAGGTTTCCCGCGTCTTCGACGGGTGTGTAAGCAGTCAAAAATGTCCGGTTGAGGATTTCCGCCTGTCCGATATATTGCCCGCCCTGCCGGAGCCGCTCGTAAATCTCCGCGTTGTTTAAGTTCGTACCGACTGCGCGCTGTCCTGACGAATTGCGTATCGTCGTCATAATCCGCTTTAAATCGTTTCCCGACGGCGCAAAAACAGTCAACTCTACGCCGAGTTCCTGCGCAAGTTTATCAACGGCGGACGTATCGACGACTTTTTTGTCGCCCATAAGTTCTCCATCGCGTACATGCAGGTTGCCGTATAAGAGTTCCAGATAATGGCGCATGGACAAGAGATTTGCGGTAAGCTGTTTTGATACCATAATTTCTACCGCTTCCTTTGTCGCAGCCTTTATCATAACGGTGTTTATCGTCAATACAACCGCAATCAACAGAAGCAGAGAACCGATAAAAATGCCGCCGATTTTAAGTATCAGCGGTCTCCTGTTAAAAGTGCTTGTCATTTGACGGGGGGGGGGGGGGGTAAAATATGCTCTGCCATTTAATATAAGAATCCTTAAACTTAGTATTTTTATTTAAATAAATCTTATCGGTATATCTGCATTCTTTCAAGTTTAAAAAAAAGGGAATGGCAGACGGCGCAGAACGCCGGACGGTAAAACGGTATTTGCATGATGGAACGGAGATACCGTCCACCCGCGATTACCCTCCGAAAAGTAAGTAACGCCTATCTCCCGCTGAGACACATTCTCCCCGTCATCGCGGAGCAAATAGTGCGGACACGGCTCCCAGCACGCCGAGACTTGCGAGCATCATAATAACACCTGCAAGAACTACGCCAAAAATTACCGCCAAAACAGTCCGCTTAAAATCCATGTCAAGAATGCTTGCAGCAAGCGTGCCCGTCCATGCGCCCGTACCCGGCAACGGAATGCCGACAAAGAGCACTAGGGCAAAAAACAGCGTGCCTCCCGTCTTTGCTTGAATGCGCTTTCCTGCGCTTTCGCCTTTTAAGAGGCAAAACGAACAAAAGCGGCCGATAAGTTTTTTGTTCTGCCCCCATACAAGAAAGCGGCGCGCAAAAAGATAAACAACCGGCACGGGCAGGACATTTCCGGCAATACTGACAATAAATGACGGCAAAAAAGGAAGCCCTGCCGCCTGCGAAAAAGGAATTGCGCCCCGCAGTTCTATCAGCGGCAGCATGGAAATAAAAAAAACTGCAAAATATTTTACAAACATAGCGCAATTATATAAATTCGGATTTTATTTGAATAGAAGAAGATAAAAAGACTCGTATGCTGACTGGAAAAGACATTTTTGAATGCAGCATTACGACTCGTTTTGCGGCTCTAAGCGCCACAACGCTTTTTTTAAGTCCTGTCCAGCGCGAAAAGCCGCAACATAATGCGGCGCAACCGAAAGCCGCTCTCCAGTTTTCGGATTTCTAGCGCTCCTCCGCCCCTTTCGTAAACGGGACTCAAACGTCCCGAAGCCGCGGAGTTCTATCGTCGCTCCTTCAACTAATACGTTTTTTATTTCCTGAATAAGATTTTCTACAACATCCTGCACAATTTTTTTATCGCAAGAAACATTACGGTAGACGGACTCAACTAAATCATATTTGGTGACTTTTTTAGACGGCATTGGAAACTCCGGAAAATATTTTTAAATTCGGTTGTCGTTTTATAGAAAGAAATCCGGTCAAATAGCGATTCAACCGGATTTCTTTCTTCAAGCGATTAAAATTACTCCGTTGCAGCGGCAAATGAAACATTAAAAAGTTTCATCATCCTCGATTTCTTGCGGGATACTGCATTTCGTTTTAGAACGCCCTTACTGCGCGCACTGTCAAGCTCGCTTACAAGCGTCCGCAATTTTGCTTCGGCAAGCGCTTTATCTTTCGAATGTACCGCCTCTACAAATTGTTTCGCGTATGTTCTGCACGTACTTTTTATCGCTTTGTTATGAAGTCTTCTTACTTCACTTTGTGCATGACGTTTTTCCGCAGATGTTTTTTTGACTGCCAAAGGGAACCCCCTATAAAGTTTACGTGGATTTATAATATCGGTTGAGTTATGTTTAGTCAACATATAAAATTGGACATCGCTTATTGACGAACAGAGACCTAATCGGTATTATCCGCGCTAATAATAAGAATGGAGGAAAAGAATGGCCGGAGCCAGTAAGAACTCGCGTACCACCGTTGCAACACAGAAATTCATTTGTCCCGATTGCGGCGGTGAAATTGTCATGAAGACTATGTATGACGAAGGCAAAATAAAAAATGTTGCCGAATGTTCAAAGTGCAAGCGTACGGAACGCCGCCCTAAGGACTTTAAATAAGAAATTTTTTCAATACAGATAAAAGGACTTCAGCACAGAAGCCCTTTTTTTATTTTAAATGCACTTTTGCTTTGTTATAAATCCCGTTGGTGTCATTTGAAAGGCTTTTTCGGTCGGTGCCGTGCCGTCAAAAGCGCATTCGGCACCTGTGAAACGGAGCCATACCGATGAACACAGCCAGCAATTTTCCGCTTCAAAGCGCTCCACGTGTACTCAATAAGGATTGTATTTCGGCGAATACGGCGGCAGAAAAATCAAGGTCTGCGCGTATTTTCCCGCAAGGTTCTGTAATACCTTTTTCTTATGAAACGCCGCGTTGTCCATGATGATGACCTGCCCCTTTGGCAACTTCTTTAACAATTCGTCTTCAAACTACTTTTCGAACACGCAAGCCTTTATCATCCCGTCATACGTATAGGGGACAAGCAATTCGCCTTCATATTGCGCTGCAACAAGCCCAATTCGAGCATGACGTTTGCCGTTGCTGCAAATATTGACCTATTTTTTGCGCTTACTGCGCGCGTATCGGCGGTATATCTGCGTCTGAATGCCTAGTTCATCGATATATAGCGCATTTCCTTGGGCATCTCTTCGATTTTTTCGAATATACGTCTACTTATTTGGGGTCTTGCTCTTTGTGGAACATGCTCTTTTTTCGCGTGATACTGAGTTTCCTCAGCCGCTTGAGGATTGAAAATAAATGACGGTCGAAGAGTTCCGCAATTTTTTTGAGATATGCGTCAGGGTGCGTCTCCACATATTCGCGATTAGACCAGTTCGGAAACTTCCGTTTTGGAACTGGTTACCTTGAAATGCGAGTTCTAAATCGTGCGATTTAGAACTCGCAGCCCTGTTCGATGTTGTCGAACAGGGCGTCTTTTTCAGGAATAATTTTCTTGTTGACCGGACAGCGGACTTTCGGTTTTACGTCGCCGGTTGCCTTATATCGCTTTTTCCAGTCTCTGATTGAACATACATGCACTTTGAATATCGCCGCGGTCTGTGTCAATGTGTGTCTTTCTTCTATATATTTTATTTGTATCCGCATAATATCACTCCTATCCGTCCGCCCCTTTGCCTTTTTCCCGTCAAGCGGCTATACTTCGGCAATATTTATTGTTAGGAAGGTTTTTATGTCTTTGGATTGCGGAATTGTGGGGCTGCCGAATGTGGGAAAGTCAACTATTTTTTCTGCGCTCACGGCGGCTCCGGCGGCGGCGGAAAACTTTCCTTTTTGTACAATTGATCCGAATGTAGGCATTGTTGATTTGCCGGATGAGCGGCTGGACTTTTTGTGCGAAATCAATCAACCGAAGAAAAAAACAGCTGCTGCAGTCAAATTTGTTGATATTGCAGGACTTATTAAAGGGGCGTCGAACGGAGAAGGCTTGGGCAATCAATTTCTTGCGAATATCCGCGAAACTGCCTGCATTGCGCACGTCGTTCGTTGTTTTGACAATTCCGACATCATGCACGTGCGTGAAAATGCGAACACGGAAGCGGCAATAGACCCTGAAAGCGACATTTTGACGATAAATATGGAACTTGCACTTGCCGACCTTGAAACAATCCGCAAACGGCAGGAAAAAGTTACCAAGTCTATACGTGCGCTGGGCAAGGATGAAGAAAAAAAACTTGCGGCGTGGACAAGCGCAGTTGCAAAGATTAAGCCGTTGCTTGAAGACGGTAAGCGCGCTTTACAGGCAGACCTTTCCGACGATGAAAAACTTGCCGTTCGCGATATGTTCCTTTTGACTATGAAGCCGCTTTTTTATGTTGCGAACATCGATGAAGATTCAATTGCATCGGGAACGAATGCGTATGTCGAAACTGTCCGTACAATTGCAGCGGCGGAAAATTCCGAAGTTGTCGTTATCTGCGGAAAGTTTGAATCAGACCTTTCGGAAATAAAAGACGATACCGAACGCAAAGATTTTATGGAGTCGGCAGGATTAACGGAATCCGGCTTAGCGGTTCTTGCACGGAAAGCGTACCAAATGATGGGACTGAGAACATTTTTTACCGGCGGAAGCGACGAATGCCGTGCGTGGACAATTCACGCAGGGGACACGGCACCGAAAGCCGCCGGCGTCATTCATACCGATTTTGAAAAAGGATTTATAAAAGCCGAAGCATACACGATTGAAGATTTGCATAAATACGGCTCCGAGGCGAAAATCCGCGAAGCCGGCAAATACCGCGTTGAAGGCAAAGATTATGTTGTTCAAGACGGAGATGTGCTATTTTTTAAGTTTAATGTTTAAGGTAATGGATAACTGTTTGGCACTGAAAAACATATCTGAAAGACACAACGGACTTTCAGGACGGCGGCAATAGGCAGCGTACCTTGTCGTTGCATGAATATGCTTTTTACGCTCTCACACTCGAAAGGCGCCGTTTTTCGCGAGTTTTGCTGCTGGCAGAACTCGTTATTGAAATTGCTGCCCGTAGATTATCCGCTGCATGGGCGAGACTCAACAGTTTTATGTAATTACGGACGACTATTATAAAGTTTTGAATGTTTATTGTTCTTTCCGTCTGAAGAAGTTTTGCATCCGCAAAACTTACACAAAAGGACGTACCTTTCAAACATCGCAATAAGCAAAAGCGGGGTAGATGACAAGAAAAATACCGCAGAGACTGTGCGCTGTGTCCCTAACCAACCGCTACGAATTTATATCCCTTTCTTTAAAACACCATTTTTATCACGTTTTGCCATCAGGCAAAACTTTGGATGGCAGAACAGCATTATTTTTTACGCAATAATAACTGCCCTTCAAACTTAGGCGGACTATAAACCCCGTATACGATTTTGAACACGTTTGTGTACTCCGCAGCTATGATGATGCGCGAAAGAAAGCCGTTTTTGAAAACTTACAGAAGATAAAGCCTACAGACAAGGCAGTTGTTACGTCCGAATGGCAAGGGACAGAAATTCGCACGAGCTTTCTGAACGAAGTTTGTCAGCAGCACATGACCGGAAACGGGCGGTGCAGGAAAAACTTCCTGTAATTTTCCATACCTCGTATCCATTGTCGGCGGCCGTTCTCCACTTTGGGTGCAGAAAAATGCGGTTCTCTATCAGAAAGCAGGAACAAAATTGACTTTTAACCGTGACGGCAAAGACAGACACAGCTGATACGACAGGCATTTTAGAGCCGTACGAGGCTTTGCCTGTCGAGGGGGGAGGAGTGCTTAAATAGTTCATTTCAACTCAGAAGTCATTTTGCATGGCCGGGTTTATAAAGCTGCCCGAAATGCCAAATATACGATGACAGGCATCGAGTATCCTGGTGATGGCACAGCTTCAGCATGAAAAAAAGGGCTGTTTAAAATTTTAATTTCGTAGTAGCAT
>CAUTOZ010000056.1:0-16763 GCA_963539635.1 uncultured Treponema sp. | reverse complement strand
TATGCGAAGAATCAGCAGCGGAATGAACAATGCGGATACGCAAATGCACTTGCGTTTGCAGGAGTCCAAATTAAATAAAGCAACGAATAAGATGGGAAGTCAGCGGCGCATTCACGAATTGCGCGATGATCCGATTGCGGCAGGACACTTGGTGCGTTACCAGTCCTTTTTGTCCCGCGTTGAAAACTTTGAAAAAAACGCGTTGACTTTGAGCGACCAGTTTGTGCTTCGCGAAGGCTACATGAGTAATTCGCTTGATGTGATGCAGCGTGTTCGCGAAATTGCCGTAACCGGCGCAAACGGCATCTACACAAAAGACGACATGCGCGACATGGCAATGGAAGTCGATGAGCTTTTAAAAGAACTTGTGCAGAATGCCAACGCCGTAAGCTCCGACGGAAATTCGATTTTTGCCGGAACGAATACGAAATCTTCCGCCTTCGATGTGGAAATGGGGACGGTGCAGGGGTCTGCGGTGCCGCTTATTTCCAACGTAAAATACAACGGCACAATCGATATGAATAACGTTGAAGTTGATGAGCGCAAGTATTTGAGCGTTGACAATGCGGGAAACCGCACGTTCTGGGCGGAGCAGCAGCAGCTTTTCGGTGGACGGGACGTAAGCGCATGGCAGGCTTCGGCGGACAGCACAATCAGCGTAGACGGCGTTGCAATCAATATTAAGGCGGGCGACAATGTGTACGCGCTTGCTTCAAAGATAAACGACAGCGGCGCGGCGGTTCGTGCGAAAATCGACCCGGTAACGCGCGGATTAAATCTTGAAACGACCGACGCAAGGCAGCTTTGGCTTTCCGACGTAAACGGAAGCGTGCTTTCCGATATCGGAATTATCAAAGACTCGTCGCAAAAACCGCCGTACAATATCGGAAACAGCGTGCGCGTCTCCGGCGGCTCCATGTTCGATACGGTTATCGCTTTGCGCGACGCGCTTTTAAAATGCGATACGGAAGAAGTCGGCGGACGTGTTCTCGGCGCACTTGATTCAGGGATTGCAAGTCTTGTTACGCGCATCGCAAAGTCCGGCTCGCAGTATGAGCGCGCTCAACTTAACGTACAGCGCAATTCGGCGACTGCCATGAACGTAACGCAGCAGATTTCGCGTGAGGGCGACCTTGACATTACAAAAGCAATCACCGACATGAAAATGCTTGACTACACGTATCAGGCGACGCTCAGCAACGCCGGAAAAATGTTCAACAGCACGTTGTTGAATTATATGCGGTAGGCTGACTGGAAAAAGTTTTTTAGCAAAGCGAATAACACTGCGGAAGCGCACGTTTACCGATGAGGTAGACTGCGCTTTTTCATTATCTACGGTGTAAAACAGTCAAGATGACTTTTTACAGCAATCCTGTTCGGAACGTTTTTTTGCGGAGCAAGGCGAACCGTTTTTATCGGGGTGAAGATTGCGTCGGCAGTTATTTTGAATTATGGGAGGAATTACATGGAAATTAAAACAAAAACGAAGGGTACCATTGATGTTGATGAAAAAAAGATTCTCGAATTTCCGGAGGGATTGGTAGGATTTGAGGAATATAAAAAATATGCGCTTTTGCAGTCTGAATACGATCCATTTTTGTGGCTTCAGTCTGTTGACCGGCAAAATCTTGCTTTTTTACTCGTGGATCCATTTGTGATTTGCACTAACTACGAAGCGGATATTGATGACACTGCGCTTAAGTCAATTGATGTAAAAAATGCCGAAGACATAATTCTTATGACGATTGTAACGGTTCCGAATGACGGCGGACCGATTACGGCAAACTTTTTAGGGCCGCTGGTTATCAACAAAGCGAATAACCGGTGCGTTCAAGTTGTACTCAATGATAATCGGTGGACGACGAAGTTCAATATCCTTGAATCCTTAAAGCGGAAGGAGAAAGAATGCTGATATTATCGCGAAAAACAGACCAGCAAATACGAATTGGCGATGACGTAACGATTACGATAATTGACGTGCGCGGAGACCAAGTAAAAATTGGCGTTGACGCGCCGAAAGAGGTAAAAGTTTTCCGGCAGGAAGTTTTTGACGCAATTCAAAAGGAAAATAAGGCCGCTGCTTCCGTTGACGAAGGTAAAATCGGTGCGCTGTCCGCAATGCTCAAACCATAAACATGATTGGAACGGTGCGGCTTTTGATTGGCTGCGGCTGCTGAGCCGGAAAAAGCGGCGTTTTTAAGTGCGGCTGGTGCGCTGCGTCTGAAAAGTTGCGGGGCGCAGGGTTTACAGTTCTATTCTGCTGTCGTGTTGTTTGAAATTTATACTATTTTTTAGAAGTCTCGTCTGAGTGCGGGACTTTTTTTGCGCCACACCGATGAGCGGCAGTATTCAACTGCAATGTTTTGTTCGGCGGCGCTATTGTTTTGTTTGTTTGCAGCGCCGTACTGGACACAGCAGAAAAACGGTGCGATTGGCAGCGCCGTTTATTTTGGAACATTTTTTCCTGCCGGATTGGAGTCGTGTCGTATTAAAAGATTTTTTTTCGCGGCGGGGCATTCTTTTCCACACTTTTACTGCATTTTTCTCTGCCGAAGCGCTGCTCAATGCGAATTCAAAATTTTTTTGCCTCCCGCTTGCTTTATATTTTTCTTTCGCATATTATTTTTTTTAATTGTACGTGATTCAAGAAAATAAATCCGCTTCCTCTGCATTTTTTTATGAATGTTTTACGAAAAACGAAAAATTGGGAAAGCCGCGGATGTACAAATAGAATAATTTTAGGCGTTTTTCAAAAAAAATATGGTAGTTTTTGGCTGATATGAAATTCTTTTCAAAAATACGCCCCTCAATTTGTCTAAAAAATTGCATTAGTATACTTTTATTTGTCTACAAAACTGATACCTCTTTCTGTGTCTCCTCAATTTTATGAACGTATCGTTCGTAACGCAAAATGGGAAGTACGTGCCGAATTCGAGCGTTCTTTACCATGTTTTCTACCATGTCCGACAGCGGTTTTGTCTCCGGAGCGCCGTGTTTTAAGTACGTTTTGTGTTGACACGTCCGCTC
The DNA here is from genome assembly GCA_963539635.1 of uncultured Treponema sp. GTDB lineage: Bacteria > Spirochaetota > Spirochaetia > Treponematales > Treponemataceae > Treponema_D. The sequence continues at coordinate 13,736 of CAUTOZ010000056.1, read as the reverse complement.
GATTTTGCTAGTATCCGCTTAGTTCATGGCGACCTAGCTCAGTTGGTAGAGCACTCGGCTCATATCCGTGTTGTCATAGGTTCAATCCCTATGGTCGCTAAAAACCGCCTTTTACGAGGCGGTTTTTTTATTCGCGCGCAGTTTCTGTCAGACCGTCTGCGCCCGTCCGAATGTTTACATCATCAAAAAAAAACTTTAATATGAAGTCGTTATGGAAACTTTTAAGGCGCCGTTTAAGGGACGCTCGCTGTTGAACTGGATAGACTGGACTCCGCAGGAAATAAATACGCTGCTTGATATCGGCTTTCAAGTAAAAGCGGAAGCGCACCGCGGCGAAATTCACCAGCGTTTTTTAGGCAAAACAATCGCTTTAATTTTTGAAAAACGCTCTACGCGTACTCGGAGCGCGTTTGAAACCGCGTTCGGCGAAGAAGGCGGGCATCCGGTTTTTATGTCTCTTGAGGATATTCAACTTGGCGGCAAGGAGAGCGTAAAAGACACGGCGCGCGTGCTTGGGCGGATGTTCAGTGCAGTCGAATTCCGCGGATTTCACCAGCAGCACGTGGAAGAACTTGCCGAATACGCAGGCATTCCTGTGATAAACGGGCTTACTGACGCCTTTCACCCCACGCAGGTTTTAGCTGATTTAATGACGCTAAAGGAACAGTTCGGCAGCCTCAAAGGATTAAAACTTGTTTTTTGCGGAGACGGACGGAACAATGTCGCTCGTTCGCTCATGCTTGTTTCGGCAAAATTCGGCATTGATTTTTCCGTTTTTTGCCCGAAGGAACTGCGCCCGGATGACAAAATCCGCACAATTTGTCAGTCATTTGCGGCGGAATCCGGCGCGCGTATCGAAATCGGCGACACAGCGGATATTGTTAAAAATGCGGACTGCTTTTATACTGATGTCTGGGTTTCGATGGGAGAAGAGGCGCTGCAGTCGGAACGGATAAAACTTCTTTCTCCGTTTCAAGTCAACCGAAAACTCATGGACGCGGCGGGAAAAAGCGGCGCGGTATTCATGCACTGTCTTCCGGCGGTAAAAGGGCAGGAAGTTACGGAAGAAGTTTTTGAGAGCGCTGCCAGCCGCGTGTGGGAGCAGGCGGAAAACCGCAAGCATTCGATAAAGGCGATACTGCTTGCCGTCATTTAATGCGGGATTTATGAAAGCGGACGCGTTTGCGGAAACTTTCTGATACGGTCTGCGTTGCGGGCTGTCATATCTGCCGTTTCGTGTCGTAAACGGTATAAAAACAAGGTCGAAAGAGGATTTTTGCCTTGTATTTACAGGAGTTATCATGAAAAAGATTATTGCAGCGGCGGTTATTTTCGCAGCGGCGTTTGCCTCGGTATTTGCCGTACCGACAAAGTACAATGAGACAAAGCCGGAAAATTGGAGCGAGATGACGTATGTCAACCTTCCGATTTACAAAATTCTCGACTCAACGGATAGTTACGTCGTCATTTACGGTAAGAATCACGCAGGAACCGGCTCTACCGTCATTCCGAAGAAGTGGGTGCGCAGTTCAAAGGACACTCCGAGCAAACTTAAATTGACAAAATTGTACCGCGGAACTTTAAAATCATTTATGACGGTTGTAAAAAAAGGCGGAGAATTCCATCACGTCGTGCTTACAATCCCGATGAATAAAAACGATCCGGTCTGGGGAATCCTTGAAAACGGCGCTGACGCTGGAAACGCAGACAAAGAAGTGCTTGAAGAACTTGAAATGTAACGTGCGCTTGTTATTTTAAAAGCTGCCTCAACGCGGGGCGGCTTTTTTGTTTACAACCTTGTCCGTTTGGTAAAAACGGATTTTCGCCGGAAAAACGGTAAAATCTTTAAGGAAAGTACATGAAAAAGTTGGAACAGCAGCAAATCGATTCGTTTCGCGGATTTATAGATAGTCATAATTTCTTTTTTATCGCCGGACACAAAGAGCCGGACGGCGACTGCATTGCCTCCTGCCTCGGCATTGCAGGAATCCTAAAACATTTCGGCAAGGAACATCTGCTTTTGTCCGCAGGCCCCTTTAAGCGCACCGAGATTCAGGACTTTGCGCCCCTTTTTGCGTCTGAACCGCCTTTTCTTTCAGATGGCGACATAAAAAACGCGGGACTTATCATCTGCGACTGTTCGGAAATTGCGCGGCTCGGGGATTTTGGCGAAAGTCTAAAATCGCTTGACGCCTTTGTTATTGACCATCACAAAACCGCTGACTGTCCGGAAGGCGCGCTGGGCATAGTCGATTCGTCGGCTCCGGCGGCGTGCGCGCTCGTACAGTCCCTTTATGAACATCTTGCAGGCGAAATTCCAAAGGACATAGCGGAAATTCTCTTTTTCGGACTGATGACGGACACAGGATTTTTTCGATTCTTGACGAATGCCGACGCGGACATTCTTGAAGCCGCCGCGCGGCTGATAAAGGCGGGCGCCGACCCGCGTAAAACCTACGGAAAAATGACCGGCGGCAAGGCGTGGAATACGCGAAAATTGCTCGGGATTGTGCTTGAGCGTGCTGAACGTCATCTTGGCGGTAAGCTCATTCTCACCTACGAAACGCAAGAGGATACGCGTAAGTGGGGGCAGGACGGTCGTGATACCGACGCGTTGTATTCTGCGCTTTTGTGCGTAAAAGGCGTTGAAGCAGTCGTGTTTATCCGGCAGGAATCGGATACGAGTTGTACAATCGGTTTTCGTTCAAATGATAAAGCGGATGTCAGTGCGGTTGCCGCAAAATTCGGCGGCGGCGGACACAAAAACGCGGCAGGCTGCAGTACAAACGGCAGACTGGAAACGCTTATTCCGTCCGTAATCAAGGAATTTGCCCGCATCTTATAATCAATCCAGATATCAGGGGGTACAAACTCGAATAAATATTTTTTTAAGACGCACCGTAAATTCTTTTTTTAGGGAAAAACGGCGGACGGAAAGTGTATTTTCCGTCCGCTTTAATTTTTTGCGTTTGTAAAATTTGTTCATCGATTTCCGTTTCGAAGACAGTACGTGCATAATTTTACTGCACGGCACAGCGGCTGCAGGCGGAATACTGATTGTATGATTTTCGTTCTATTTCCTCGTCTTCTGGCCATTGGAAGCCCTGATTCTCTGCACCCTCTAGATTATGCGGTTGTTTAACAAGATTTATTCAAAATAGAAAAAGTCGATGTTCGGTTTGTACTATCTGCTCCTTTGTGTTTGGCATATTCATTGCCTTTGGCTTTTGCACAACAAAAGAACTTTAGCGTAATTAAAACGTGCAAATTTTATTATGTAGGAGTAGGGTATGGAAAACGTTGGTTTAGAGTTGGAACATCTTCCCGAATGCGTACAGAGCGGGGAGATGACAGTCAAAAATGCGTTGGGAAAACTTGCCCAATGCGTTCAAACCATGCCGGAATTCAAAAGTATTTCGCATGACGAAGATTTAACCGGCGAAGTGATTGTAAGCCTTTTACAGCATGGTCATTATCTGTTTTCGCGTTATGACAGAAAATTCGGTAATTTTACGCCGTATTTTGCGTCCTATGTTCGTTTTCTTTATAAAACAGCAAAACGCGAAAGAACGAAAGACGCGTTTAATGCAGTATGTCTTACGATGGCGGAGCAGGAAAATTATGCGCAAAATGAAGAGCGGTATTTTCAAGATGAATATTGCTGCCGCGGACTACGATTTAAACCGTATTTTCCGGTACGGACGGATTTGCCTCCGTATCGGAGCAGGCGGCGCATTCTTGAAGTCGGTCAAGAAACTCCTGCGTACAGTCAAAATGCTCCAAAATCCGAAAACGGCGCAAATATGGAAACTCCTCTGCAGTGTGAAAACGGGACCGATAACGACGGCGGCGTGCAGAAGAGCAGACTTGCTCTGTATTGTTCCGAAAAACACGGAACGGAAAAAAAGATTGCGCTGGTCGTATCGTTGAAGTCTTGTTATTACATCGATGACGAGCACATCGAAGCGGTAAGCGATTTTTGCGAAATTCCCAAAGAAGAATTGACTGACACGGTGGAAACCTTAAAATTTTCGCTGCGTCCCAAAATCGAACGGCTTGAAGCGCTCAAAAACCGCCGCGACCGCTCGTATCTTTTGCATCGGCGCTACCGGCTGCGCCTTGATTACTGCAAAACGGAGGAAAAGGATACGGCAAAACTGCGCGAACTCTACGAGTTTCACACGAAAAAGTGGCAGGAAAAGAATGCGCTTTTGCAAGGAAAGGGCTATCCCGTCTGCCCCAGCAATAAAGTTTTGTCGGAAGTGCTGGGTATCTGCGAGAGGCAAATCGGCTATTTTCTTAATCGGGCGGGACGGCTCAAAGGTATTTTAAAGAAAGACTTATAGTAGTTCGGCTTTGTGGACTTTTTGCGGGCGTTTTCGTTACACTGTCGCTATGAAAATATATTTAGCAACGGGCAACCGGCATAAACGACAGGAAATGGCGGAAATTCTTTCCGGACACACGATAGTCATTCCGGCGGACGAGGGAATAGACTTTGCTCCGGTAGAGGATGGCTCTGACTTTTATGAAAACAGCATGATAAAGGCGAAAAGTCTTTACAGCATAGTTCATGCGCCGGTAATTGCAGACGATTCGGGAATAAGCGTTGACGCTTTGGGAGGGATTCCCGGTATTTATTCGTCGCGTTACTGCGGTCCTCGTTTTCCCCGCGGGCGGGATGACGGGAAAAATATTTCTCAACACGAAAAAAATACGTTCTTAATAGAAGAATTAAATGCCGCGCTTGCGTCGGGACATATTCGGACAGAAAACTTTGTGAACGGGCCGCGTTCAGCGCACTATACGTGCGCGATGGTCATGTATTGCGGCGCGGATAGACTCTTTGTTGCACAGGAAACGATGGAAGGCTGCCTCGTCGAGCACATTGAGGATGCGGCCGGAGAGGGCGGTTTTGGCTACGACCCGATATTTTTTTTACCGGAATTTAAAATGACTGCGGCCGAGCTGACTTCCGAGCAAAAAAATGCGGTTTCGCACCGAGGAAAGGCAGTGCGCGCGTTACTGCGTCTCATCAATTAGCCGGCAATGCGTTCCCTTTGCGGAATTTGCAAAGATTTTGTAAAAAATGTTAAAGGTTTGCCGTAAAAAATCCGATAATTTGTTCAGAGGTATTATATGTATTTTACATTTGTACCTTGTGCAAGAATGTGCAGATGCAGCCTTGTAGTCATGTTTACATTTTTGCAAAAACACCCGACAGCAAGGATGCTGTCTTTTTATTATTCCAAGGAGGAATAACATGGTTATCAACCATAATATGTCGGCAATGTATGCCAATCGTCAGCTGGGAGTTACAGGACTCAACATTACAAAAGACATGGAAAAACTTTCATCAGGCGAGCGCATTAACCGCGCAGGCGATGATGCGTCCGGTCTTGCCGTATCTGAAAAGATGCGCGCCCAGATTCGCGGTTTGAATCAGGCTTCACAGAATGCTTCGAACGGAATTAGTTTTATCCAGACAACGGAAGGTTATCTGCAGGAAACGACCGACATCATGCAGCGCATCCGCGAGCTTGCGATTCAATCGGCAAATGGTATTTACAGCGATGAAGATCGTATGCAGATTCAAGTCGAAGTTTCCGCTCTTGTTTCTGAAGTTGACCGTGTTGCAAGCGCTGCACAGTTTAACGGCATGAATATGCTTACGGGACGCTTTGCAATGCCGGCTGAAGGTAATTCTGTAACTGGTTCAATGTGGTTCCATATCGGAGCGAACATGGATCAGCGTATGCAGGTTTTTGTAGGCACAATGTCTGCCGCCGCACTCGGTATTCGCGATGGAAGCGCTGGTGACAAACTTTCAATCCAGACTCCGGAAGATGCAAACCGTGCAATCGGTGTTATCGACGATGGTTTAATGAAAATCAATAAGCAGCGTGCCGATTTGGGTGCATACCAGAATCGCATGGAATATGCCGTCAAGGGACTTGATATCTCTGCAGAGAACCTCCAGGCGTCTGAATCTCGTATTCGCGATACAAACATGGCTGCTCAGATGGTTGAGTTTACAAAGAACTCTGTCCTTCAGCAGGCCGGTACCGCAATGCTTGCTCAGGCAAATACCCAGGCGCAAAACGTCTTGTCATTGCTGAGATAGTACATTATAATTCGATCGATGGTTAAAACGTCGGTCGAATGTGTAATTACTCACGCTTTAAGGTGTCGTTACACAGTATAAATTGGTTTGGGTATGCTTTCAGACATACTCGTTGTTCTTTGAAAATGTGTATCTATGTGATGTCTTGTGACGGTAGAAGAATCGGGTTTGCTTCAAACTTGATTCTTCTGCCGTAAGGGTCTGAAACACTTCGGGAGGCGCAAAAGCCTGAGGTTGCCCGTACAAGGCAGGGAATGGAACAAGAAGTTCCGCCAATCATGACATGGAGGACACAAACATGATTATTAACCATAACATGAGTTCTATGTATGCAAATCGGGTGCTTGGCATTTCTAATGACAACATCATGAAAAACATGGAAAAACTTTCATCCGGCGAACGCATTAATCGCGCAGGCGACGATGCCTCTGGACTTGCAGTATCTGAAAAGATGCGCTCACAAATCCGCGGATTGAATCAGGCAAGCAGAAATATCAACAACGGTGTTTCTTTTATCCAGACAACGGAAGGCTATCTGCAGGAAACGACAGACATCCTTCAGCGCGTTCGCGAACTTGCTGTTCAGGCTGCAAACGGTATCTACAGCGATGAAGACCGTATGCAGATTCAGGTAGAAGTTTCACAACTTGTATCTGAAGTTGACCGCGTAGCAAGTCAGGCCCAGTTTAACGGAATGAATCTGCTGACAGGTCGCTTTGGGGCAAACTCCGACCGTATAATGCAGTTCCATATCGGTGCAAACATGGATCAGAATGCTCGTGTTTACGTTGGTACGATGACTGCGCAGGCACTTGGTCTTAAAGGTGCTCAGGGCGGCGAAGATGATTCTATCTCTATTAAGGAGCCGGAATCAGCTAACGCAACTATCGGTACTATCGACTCGGCTTTGCTGGTTGTTTCGAAGCAGCGTGCTGACCTCGGTGCTTACCAGAACCGCTTTGAAATGGCTGCCAAGGGTGTTGATGTTGCCGCCGAAAATACACAGGCTGCAGAATCACGCATCCGCGACACAAACATGGCAAGCGAAATGGTAAATTACACCAGAAACCAGATTCTCACACAATCTGGCACAGCAATGCTTGCACAAGCCAACTCAAAGTCACAGAATGTTCTTGCGCTTTTGAGCTAGTTCGAATGGCGGTATAAAAGATTTCTGGATGTCATCTTTGTATCGTCTTACGAGAAATGGGAAGGTTGCGCCACCTTCCCATTTCTTTTTTTTAGGAGGACGCCTTATGAATACATTAGATTCATTGAGGCACGCAGCAGCCACGGAAGGCATATACGAAAGAAAACCCGCTTCTCTCTTCCAACTTGGACAAGAAGCGTCGCCTAATACTAATCTTTCTTTAATCACTACCGGTTCTCAGACGGTAAAATATCTTGAAGCGGAAACGGAAACTCTCAAGTCAAGTACGGCGGATATTCAACAGTTGTCAGATTCGTTGATAAACCGAAAACTTCAATTCAGCATAGAGCGTGAGCTTGATAGCGTAATTATAAAGATTATCGACCTAAATACCGATGAGGTAATAAAGGAGATACCGTCTGAAGATATCCAAAAGCTGAAAATCAGAATCAGAAAAACAACCGGTCTTTTGTTTGACGAATTGATATAAAATATGGATTTCAGATAAATTGTAACTATGGCAGGAATTAACATACCAGGAGTTTCAAACAGGTATAATACGAATGAAACCGTAGAAAAACTTATGCAGATTGAGCGCATTCCGTTGACGCGAGAGGAAAAAACGCTTGAGTCGTATAAGTCGCAGCAAGAAGCATGGCGGGATGTTAATAGAAAATTCAGTACTTTGCGGGACAGTGTAAAGTCCCTCTATTCGTTCGATAATCCCTTTAATAATAAACTTGCCTCTTCCACAGATGAAGCTGCCGTTACCGCTACGGCAGCACGAGGCGCGTCTTATGATTCTTTTAAAATCGATGTGATTCGACCTGCGACTGCTGATCGGTTTTTGACGTCCGAACTTGATGAAAAAATGAAAGTTCCGCAGGGAACGTATACATATAAAATTGCCGACAAACGAATTTCGCTCCGGTGGAAAGGCGGCTCTTTGCAGGAATTTTCTAACGCCTTAAATCGTCGATCAAACAATGTGTTAAAATCCCAGGTAATCGGCGCGAGTAAAGGAAAAAAAACGCTTTCAATCGAATCGCTTAAAACCGGAGCAGAAAATCGTCTTTCGTTTGAAGGAGACGCTTTTACATTCGCCTTGAACTCCGGCATGATACAAAAAGCAGAGCCGAATGGCGTTCAATTCGCTTTATCGAAAGCGGAGTTTACGGAAGACACACATTTGAATGCAGAAGAACAGGCCGGTATGCCGAAAATTTCTTTGCAAAACATAACTTCTTCCGACGCTGGTACAAGTGTACCGCCGAGAAGCGGCTTTACAGTCAAACTTCCTGATGAAATTCAAAATGCGGACGATTTGCACATTCGTTTTTCGGTAACGCATGAGGAAACTGACGATATTACGGAATCTCGTGCGCAAAAGCAGTCCGCGCCCGTGCTGCCCAATTCGGGAAGCGCAAACTTCCGAGATATTACGATTTATAATTCGCCGGTGGACGCGGCGTTACTTCAAAATGCTCCGGTGCATTCGGCGGGACTTGAGAAAATCCGTGATGAAAACGTGATTTTGGCAGTCATGGAAGATGGAAGTGAGCAGACAATTCCGACGGACGGCATTCTTTCCGCTGAAAAAATGGAAATTGACATTCCGCTGAGCGATTACAAGGGAATTGCGGCAATTACGATTCGGAACCGGAACACCGGAAGTACGTTTACGTTGTCGAAAATGACTGCGGTCAGTCCGAAAGAGGCGCAGGGATTTGAGCCCGTGCATCCAATTTCGACGGCGGACGATGCGGTCATCAAATACGAGGGCATTACAATAAAGCGTCCGACAAATGAAATCGACGATATTGTCCCCGAAGTAACGCTTCATATTCACGAGAAAACGGAAAAGACCGCGACTGTCGCCATTAAACCCGACACGGAAAGCGCAAAAGACGCGCTTATTACATTTGTCGGAAAGTATAATCAAGCGGTGAGTTCGATAAATATTTTAACACAGAATAAACCGGAACTGGTCGATGAGCTTGACTATCTTTCCGAAGATGAAAAAAAGACAGAACGTGAAAGACTTGGTATGTTTACCGGCGATTCCACTTTAACAAGTTTGAAATCGTCAATGCAGTCAACAACGGCGGCGCAGTATCCTTTTTCCGATAACGCGGAAGTTACCATGCTTTCGCAAATTGGCATTGCGACGAATGCAAGCGGTTTTGGCGGATATACGCCGGGAAAATTACGCGGCTACCTTGAAATAGACGAAAAGAAACTCGACGAAAATCTTGAATCTCATCTCGACGATATAAAATCTTTGTTCGGCTACGATTCCGACGGAGATTTAATAGTCGATTCTGGTATCGGAAGCCGCCTCGATAAACAGTTGACTGCATACGTGCGTTCCGGCGGCATATTTGCGCTCAAAACTGCGGGACTAGACAGCAAAATCAAGTCGTCTGAGCAGCGCATTTCCCGTCTTGAAACGCAAATGCAGCAAAAGGAAGCTGAACTTAAAAATAGATACGCCCAGATGGAAGGCGCGTTGAACGGTTTGGAGTCGCAGCAGGATGCGATAACCAATTTTTCGAATAGAAACAACAACAGATAAGGATTGCAATTCATGGAATTTTATATAAACGGCGAAAAGACCGATATTGCGTTGGAAAATGAAAAGACCGTAGGCGACGTTTTTACGTCATTTGCAAAAGTGTGCGAAGAAAACGATGCGGCGGTAGTAGAAATTTTTGTAGACGGCAAGCAGGTCGGCGCACAGCAGTTTGACGAAGAGGCGAAAAAGCCGCTTTTGGAACAGACGAAGTTTGAATTTACTGTCGTTTCAAAAGCGCAGGTATTCGGAGCGCTTAAAAATTTTGCGCCTGAATTTAAAACGCTGTGCACAAAGATTGCCGACATTCCTTCAGCGATGCAAAGCGGGAAAGACTCTTTCGTCCACGAAATCATCATAGCGATTGCGGATAAAATAGAAGATTTTTGCAGGATTTCGTCTTTCGCGTCCTTTTTTGATGGTTACGAAACAATCACGGCGGATGGGCTGCCCTTAAGCGAGTTTTTTGGAGGTCTGTCTCCCATTCTTGCTGATTTTGAAGACGCGCTGAAAAATAACGATGCTGTCGGTATTCAAGACTTGGCGGAGTACGAAATTATGCCGCGTCTTGAAGCGTTATCGACTGCGCTGGAGGCGTTGGAATGAGGTCGGGACTTGATTTTCAAGCGGGAAAAACGCCGCTTTTGTCGCGGCAAAACCCAGCAATCTATACAGCGCTTGCAGTTGCCCTTGTCATAATTGCGGCAGCGTTTGCTGTTTGGTTTTTCTTAAAACAGCGGAAAAAGTTTGAAGAAAGCGCTGAATTCAAAGAGAAGGAAAAACTTCGCCCGTCAAAAAAACGGGACGTGCGGATTGTTGCTGAGCGTTATGCGTTGAATGCGCAGGAGAAAGCGGCGCTTTTATTTTTTTGCCGGAAATATAAAATCCCCAACATCGTTTATGCGATGCAGACGCCGGAAAAACTTGCGCCGTTTTTTAGAACCGCGTATGACGACTTAAAGCGGCAGAACAATGAGATTTTGATAAACCGGCTTTTTAATCTGCGCTTCCGGCTTGATAAACTGTATGCGGCGTCGCAGATTATCGAAAACACTCGTCGCCTTGCGCTCGGAACTCCCATCTTTATGAATTTTACCGACGGCAGCCGGATTGAATGCAGACTTTTTGAAAATACGAAAGACGCGCTCTCTCTCCAAATCCCCGAAACTTATTTTAATTCTGAACTGCGGCAAAAAGAGTTTACAAAGGCGGTATTTTCGTTTGTTTCAAAGACGGAATTGAGTTATGCGTTTTTTTCGCGCATTTTGCGATATGAAAAAAGCGTTTCCGGCGTTCCATGTATGCTGATTGCGCATTCTGCGGAATTGATGAAAAAAGTGCGGCATAATTACAAACGGCTCGATACGGAGTCGCCGTGCCGATTTTCTGCCGTCCGTAAGCGCGAAATAAAAGACTCCGCCGAGTACGAACCGTTCGGCATGCGCTATGACTGCACGCTGACAAATATTTCAGGCGGAGGCTGCCGTCTGCGTTCTCGTCTTCCGATAAAGGAAGGGCAGCTGATTTCTACGCACTTTAATTTTGACGGACGCGAAGAAAGTGCAGTCGGCAAAATTGTAAAAACGCGGAAGTCTCCCGACGGCAAGTCTTACGTCCTACGCATACATTTTTTAGATATTCCGTTGGAACTGCAAAATAAAATCCTTGCTCAAGTCTACGGATATACCGAGTCATAAAGCAGGCGGGGCTGAGACAGTCAAAATGACTGTACGTGCCGTAAGTTTGAAAATAACAGACTTTTAATGCCTTGAACATAAAATACGATTGGAGTATGTTTTAGCAATGAAGATATTGGAACTTCGCAATGTGAGCAGGGAAGAAGGACACATCTATTACAGACGAAATTTTAAATGCGACGCTCTAGTGGAAATGGGAAAATCAACGATGGAAACTCCGGTGCAGTTTTGCATTGAATCAAGTCCGCTTGGTGTAAAAACGATAGAGATTCAACTGAGCAGCGCATTGAATTATCCAGTCATTCCAATAAAAAAAGCGCTTACTCAATTCATTCTTACGGAAGACAATCAGGGAAAACTCCCGCTATGAAATTTACGACCGCAAGTCCCGAAGAAACGATTGAGTTGGGAAAAAAAATCGGATTGCGGCTGCAAAGAGGCGACGTTATCGCCATGCAGGGGACGCTTGCCGCTGGAAAAACTACAATAACAAAGGGAATTGCACTTTCTTTAGGCGTTGAAGATACGATTACTAGTCCTACCTTTTGTCTTATCAGCGAATATCAGGGAAAAATGCCGCTGTACCACATGGACGTGTATAGGCTTGACGGCTCGGACGATTTTGCAGGGCTTGGTACCGACGACATGATTTACGGTGAGGGCGTTTCGATAATCGAGTGGAGCGAAAAAATCATGAGTGAACTTCCGGCAAAAACGATTGTGCTCAAAATTACGCCGCAGACGGACGGAACGCGGCTCGTTGAGATCGAGAATTGGAAAAACGGAGAAATATGATGAAAGCGCTTGCGCTCGACTGTGCTGTTACGAAATTTACGGTCGCGGCAAAAAATGACGAGTATGTTGTCGCCGCTTCCTACGATGCCGGTATGCGCCAGTCGGAATTATTGCTGCCTGCGATAGATTACGTGTTGAAAACGGCAGGACTTTCGGCGGCGGCATTGGATTTCACTGCCGTTACCGGCGGGCCGGGGTCATTTACCGGATTGCGCCTTGCATTTTCCGCAGTCAAGGCGATTGAACTAGCGCACGGAGTTCCTGTTTACGGCATTCCGACGCTCGACGCGTATTCCTATCCTTATAAACATCTTCCGTTTACCGTTCTGTGCGTCGTTGACGCTAAAAAAGACCGGTTTTATGCAAAGGCGGACTGCGGCTCGGAGTCGATTTTTAGTGCAGGCGACTACACGCCGGAAGAAATTACAGGACGACTGGAAAGACGGGGTGAAATTCTTGTGTGCGGTTCGGACGGAAACTTATTTTGCGAAGCCGCAAAAGCCGCGCTGAAAGGTAAAACCGTCTACACAATGCCGTTTACGCAGGACGTTTCGGCTGCTTTATTTTCATTGGCGGAAGAACGAATCCACACGAGACTGCCGCCCCTTGCAGATTATGACGGTCCCGCATATATCCGTCCCAGCGAGGCGGAAGAGCGCCTGTGCGGAAACGCAAAGTAGCGCGCAAAAGACTGCGGAAAACAGCCCGCATAGAAACGGCGTAAAAGCTGCGGCAAACAGTTTTTTCCGCGCGTGAATACGGCTTTTGGGCAATAAACTTTTTTTTGTACGAAAACGGGAGTTTAGGGCGGCAAAATATTTTTCGCGTGCGGGCGGAGGTTTTTGACAGAAAAATGATTGTTGCCAGTGGAATGTCTGCAATTGTGCCCTGCTCCCAAAACGGCATTGGAACAGCCGCCGCAGCGTTCGCAGGATAAATTCTCCAATGCAGGCAACGCTCTACGGCAAAAAAACTCCGTGTCTGTCCCAAAATATCCTTTGTTTTCTTGTTGTACAAGCCAAAACCGAGAGAGGCGGTATCTTTAAACTCTGTTGTGTTTTCAAATAGCGTTTTTTCCGTCCTCCTTGCATATCCGCATTGCGGGTTGATTTTTCCGACGGTTCAAATATAATTTTAGCTATACTGTAGAGGAGGTAAAATGTCGACGAGTAAACGCTTTTTCGCATACCGCGTTTCCAGTCAATATGGTTTTTCGGCGTATGCGCTTTTGCCGGAATTCGCGTCCGACAAGAGAAGAGCGCATTGCTGTTTCATACCTGCGTATAATCTTACCCCCGCCCCCCCCCCCCCCCGCGCGGGTAGTCCCCCCCCCACCTCGGCGTCCAGCGGACGTATATTGTTTATACTATTTTGTATTGTGTGATGCCGATGGGGCGG
>CAUTOZ010000055.1:0-17291 GCA_963539635.1 uncultured Treponema sp. | reverse complement strand
CCCCCCCCGGCCCCCCCCCCCCCCCCCCCCAACCCCCCCCCCCCCCCCCCCCCCCCCCGCCCCCCCCCCCCCCACCCTCTCTTGCAAGCTGCTTGAAAACCACAACATTTTTATCAAAGACCTTTCATCAAAAAAAGGATTTGAAAATGGCGGCTACATCCGCCTTGCGGTAAGAAACAAAGATGACAACGACGCGCTCATAGCGGCGTTAAAAGATATGTTACAAGAATGAGACGGAACTAACGCGCGGCACGTAATCGCGTAAAAGCCGTGCACTACGTCTCGTTCATACCAGAACAGGAGGCGTACGGCATGGCAAAAACCGTATACATTGGAATCGTGGGCGACATCATTCACCCCGGCATCATCAATATCATCAACGAAGGGGCAAAGCGCGGCGAGGTAACTGTCGGTCTGCTTTCCGACAAAGCGATTGTCAATCACAAGCGGCTGCCCTACCTTTCCTACGAACAGCGGAAAACCGTTCTAGAAAACATCAAAGGCGTTTCAAAAGTCGTCGTGCAGGAGGAATGGAGTTACGTTCCAAACCTCATCAAACTGAAACCCGACTACATCATTCACGGGGACGACTGGAAAAGCGGCGCTATGCGGCGAATCCGCGAAGACGTATACGCCGTCATGAAAACTCAAGGCGGAGAGGTTATCGAAATTCCCTACACCAAAGGAATCGACTCGTCTGCGCTGGTGGAAAACGCAAAAAGAATCGGCACCACGCCAGAAGTCCGCATGAAAACGCTGCGCCGTCTCATCGCGGCAAAACCCGTCGTCCGCATTATGGAAGCGCATTCGGGACTTTCGGGGCTTATCGTCGAAAACACGACAGTGGAAAAAGAAGACGGCGTGCACCGGTTTGACGGTATGTGGGCATCGTCGCTCACGGATTCAACGGACAAGGGAAAGCCCGACATTGAAGCGGTCGATTTAACGACGCGCCTGCAAAGCCTTACCGACATTTTAGAATGCACGACAAAACCCATCATTTTTGACGGAGACACCGGCGGACTTGCCGAGCATTTTGTATTCACGGTGCGTACGCTCGAGCGAAACGGAATTTCTGCCGTCATCATCGAAGATAAAGTCGGGCTCAAAAAGAATTCGCTCTTTGGGACGGAGGCAAAGCAGGAAATCGCTCCTGCCGATGAGTTCTGCCGGAAAATCAGCGAAGGCAAAAAGGCGCAGGTTACCGAAGATTTTATGATTATCGCGCGTCTTGAAGAATTGATTGCCGGCGGCACGGTCGATGAAGCGCTTGAACGCGCCGATTTGTACGTAAAAGCCGGAGCCGACGGCGTGATGATCCATTCAAAAGAAAAAAGCGGCGAGGACATTAAGGACTTTTGCACCCGTTTCCGTGTGCTTTACAAGGACGTGCCGATTGTGCTCGTTCCAACGACATACAATCAATTTACCGAGCGCGAACTTTCCGAATGGGGCGCGAACATCATCATTTACGCCAATCACTTGCTGCGCGCGGCGTACCCTGCCATGTACAAGTGCGCCCGGACGATTTTGCAGTCGGAACGCTCGCTTGAAGTCAACGATATTTGTATGCCGATTAAGCAAATCCTTGAGCTTATTCCGGGAACGAAGTAAGGAGTGAATGATGATTAGACCCCAATTTTTTTATGACCTGCTCGCTAAAAACGGGACGGATTTTTTTACGGGCGTACCGGACTCGCTTCTCAAGTCGTTTTGCGCCTACATTACCGATAATGCGCCCGCAGAAAAGCACATTATTGCGGCAAACGAGGGGGCGGCGGTCGGGCTTGCGTCCGGTTTTCACTTTGCGACGGGGCGTGTGCCGCTCGTGTATATGCAAAATTCCGGAATCGGAAACGCGGTCAATCCGCTTTTGTCCCTTGCCGACAGCGACGTATACTCGGTGCCGATGCTGTTGGTCGTCGGATGGCGCGGAGAACCCGGCGTACACGATGAGCCGCAGCACGTCAAGCAGGGAAAGGTAACCTGCGAACTTTTTGACGCGATGAAGATTCCCTACGCGGTCGCTTCCGATGACGAAACGGAATTTGAAAAACAGATTGCCGATGCCTACGATACGATGAAAGCAAACAGTGCGCCTTACGCACTTATCATCCGCAAAAACACCTTTGAAGACTACGCGCTTAAAAACAACACGGCGGTCGATGCCCAGATGAGCCGCGAAGAAGCGATTGAAAAAATTATGCGTTCCGCGCCTGAAGAAGCCGTTTTTGTTTCGACGACGGGCATGGCGAGCCGCGAACTGTACGAACTGCGTGAAAAGCACGGAATGGGACACGAAAAGGATTTTTTGACGGTCGGTTCGATGGGACACGCGTCGCAAATTGCGTTGAGCATTGCGCTGAATGCTGAACGTAAACGCCCCGTTTTCTGTCTTGACGGCGACGGAGCGGCGATTATGCAGATGGGCGGCATGACTGCAATCGGAACGCGCGCGCCAAAAAATCTCTGCCACGTCGTCTTAAATAACGGCGCGCACGATTCGGTGGGCGGTCAGCCGACGGTAGGACGTGCGATTCGACTTTCTGACATTGCGCGCGCGTGCGGCTACAAAAAAATCTATTGTGTAACGGACGAAGCCGCTCTTACTTCCGTGCTGGAAGACGTTTCTGCGTCGTACCGAAGCGGCAAACCGGAAGTTACGTTCATCGAAGTGCGCGTAAAAAAAGGCGCACGCAAAGATTTAGGCAGGCCAAAGTCCACGCCAAAAGAAAACAAAGCGGCGTTTATGCAATTTTTAATGGAGAAGTGCCGTGCGGGGAAGAATGGACTTTGAAAGATGCAGATGAGTTCCCGCCCTACCAAGTTTACGAATCGCAAACTTGAGAGGAACGGTGTTTTGAGAACGCGACCGACACGATTGAGGTCGGAAAAACATTTTTTGTAAATAGGAAGAAATTATGATTAGACAGGCAGTTATCCTTGCTGGGGGCTTAGGCTCGCGGCTGAAAGGCAGAACGGAAGCGATGCCGAAAGGGTTTATTGAAATCGACGGGCATAAGATTGTCGAATGGTCGGTGCAAAAACTCATCGCGGCGGGAATTGAAGAGATTATTATCGGGACGGGGCACTGTGCCGAGTGGTATGAGGCGCTTGCAGCAAAGTACCGTGTCATTCGGACGGTGAAAAACGAAAATTACGCCTCGACGGGCAGCATGGGCACTCTTTTGCGCTGCGCTCCGCTGATTTCTGGCGACTTTTTGCTGCTTGAATCCGACTTGATTTACGATTCAATCGGCTTGCACGTCCTCCTTAATGAACAAAGGCGGAACGTCATTCTTGCCTCCGGCGCAACGAATTCTGGGGACGAAGTCTACCTTGAAGCGGATTCGTCTTTTGTCCTTCAAAACTTGTCAAAAGATAAAACGGAAGTTGCGCATATTTCAGGCGAATTGACCGGTCTTTCCCGCCTGACCAAAGACACGCTTGGCGCGATGTGCGCGTATGCTTCCGAGCACGAGGCGGATGCGCCGAAAATGGACTACGAACACGCGATGCGCGCTGTGAGTTCTTCCGGAAAGACGCCGATTTTTGTGCGGAAAATTGAATATTTTGCGTGGCGCGAAATCGACTGCGAGGAACATTTGCAGGCGGCGGAAACGCTTATCTATCCGCGCATAAAAGAAAACGAAGAGTTGCGCGCAGTCCGCCGCGAAGTTCTGCTTAATCCCGGCCCCGCGACGACGACTGACAGCGTAAAATACGCGCAGGTGCAGGCGGACATT
The DNA here is from genome assembly GCA_963539635.1 of uncultured Treponema sp. Classification (GTDB taxonomy): domain Bacteria; phylum Spirochaetota; class Spirochaetia; order Treponematales; family Treponemataceae; genus Treponema_D. Next base: position 13,545 of record CAUTOZ010000055.1, on the reverse strand, counting down.
TGTCCGCGCGAGGGTGAGTTCGGCGAATTGATGGAGTGGTGCGCTCGGGAACTTACCGCGTTCGTTGCAGACCCCGCGGAATACGAAACGGTTATGTTCGGCTGCTCGGGGACGGGCGCGGATGAGGCGATGGTCTGCTCCGTCGTGCCGGAGGACGGACGACTTTTAGTTATCGACAACGGCTCCTACGGAAACCGCCTTGCAAAAATCGCCGGCGTGCACAAACTCAATTTTGACGTATTCAAGAGTTCAACCTATGAGCCGATAGACATCGCGCTTTTGGAAAAAGAGTTCGCGTCAAAAAAATACACGCATTTGGCGGCGGTTTATCATGAAACGACGACGGGGCTTTTAAATCCGCTTGACGTCATCTGTCCGCTGGCAAAAAAATACGGACTGGTTACGATTATCGACGCCGTCAGCGCGTACTGCGGTATTCCGATGGACTTAAAAACGCTTGGAATCGACTTTATGGCGTCAACGTCCAATAAAAACATTCAAGGAATGGCGGGAGTCGGTTTTGTCATCTGTAAACGCTCGGAACTTGAAAAGACGAAGAGCATTCCGATCCGTAATTACTATTTGAATCTTTATGACCAGTACCGCTATTTCCATGAGACCAAGCAGACGCGCTTTACACCGCCGGTACAGACGTTTTATGCGCTCAGGCAGGCGATTATCGAAACGAAAGTCGAGACCGTTGCCGCCCGCGCAGAACGCTATGCGGCGTGTCACCGTACGCTTGTTACGGCAATAAAAAAGATGGGATTGAAAATGCTCGTCGATGAAAAGTACCAAAGCGGCTTGATTACCGCCATTTTGGAGCCGGAAAATCCCAAATACGACTTTACCGCGCTCCACGACTTTGCGCGCCGCCATTCATTCACGATTTATCCCGGAAAACTCGGCAACATCAACACGTTCCGTATCGCGAACATCGGCGACATTCAAGTCGACGAAATGCGCCGCTTTACAGAACTGTTGGAGGAGTATATGCACGGAATTGGGGTGTGCTAAGATAATTGGGAATTCGGAATGCTTAATTAGGAATGAGGTGAGCAGGCGGTTACTATGGGGATTGACGGATTTCACTGAGTTGCCTCCTCTTTGAGTTTTTGCCGCACGGCAAAAACTCAAAGAGAAAATAGGCTGCCTGTGCGAAAATTTCTGTTTTTGGCAAGATAGCGAGTATTTTCAGCCACAGCACCTTCCCCATCATCATTTTATGCTATATTGCGGACAAGATAAAAATCATTCCGCTTGCTTTTTAAACTGTTTTTCTGTTATTATCTTATCCCATACACATGGTATAAGGCTCCGGCGTATCCCGTTCATGCCGCTGCCGTTGATATCAGATTATTTTTAGAGGTGTTATATGTACGCACTTGTTGAATATAAGGGCAAACAGTACAAGGCTGAAAAAGGTTCTGTCCTTACAGTTGACAAACTTGACGCAGAAAAGGGCGCTAAAATCGAAATCGATTCCGTTCTGCTTGTAAGCGATGGAGAAAAGATTTCCGTAGGAACGCCGTTTGTAAAAGGCGCAAAAGTCAAAATAGTTGTGGAAGAATCTTTCCGCGATAAAAAAGTGCTTGTGTTCAAGTACAAGGCGAAAAAAGATTATCACCGTCTTATCGGACACCGCCAGCATTACACGAATGTTCGTGTAGAAGAGATTGTAACGGCATAATGACGCGCATCCTTTTGGAGCGCAAAAAAAGCGGTGCACTTGTTTCGTGCAGTGCATGCGGACACGCCGGCTACGCTGCATGCGGTTCGGATATTGTCTGCAGCGCGCTTACCGTTCTTGTGAGGACGACGATGCAAGCGCTTTCCGTAGTAGATGGCATTGAACTTAAAACCAATTCCATTGAACGCGGAAGTTTGAGTTTTACTGTCCGTTCCTGCTTGTTGAATGAACGCGCAGAAGCGTGTCTGGAATATGCAGGACTTTTTTTGGAGCAAGGACTTGCTTCCTTAAAAAATGAATTTCCTGCTTACATCGACCTTGAAAAACGGACGGTTTGGTAAAGGATTTTATAGGAGTAAATTATGGGAAGAACGAGAGGCGGAAGCGGCGCTAAAAACGGACGCGATTCAAATCCGAAACATCTTGGCGTAAAATGCTACGGCGGAACAACTGTTACGGCTGGTTCCATTATAGTTAAACAGCGCGGAACAAAATTCCACCCCGGCGCAAATGTCCGCAAGGCGGGCGACGACAGCCTTTTTGCTACAGCAGACGGCAAAGTCGTTTTTCACGAAAGAATGAACAGAAAGTTGGTTTCCGTTATGCCCGTACAGGCATAATGCACGCGGAAGCCATTTTAATTCATTTGCTAAAAGCCCGGCAGGATTTTCTTCTTTGCCGGGTATTTTTATGCGCAGAGAAATTGTATCGGTTCAGCACATCATTGTTTATGCTGATAGAAAAGACCGGTGAGCGAGACTTGCTGCATTATTCGATTGGGCTTGAGTTGAATGCGGAAAACTTCGCATTTCCGGTCAACTTGAAAAACGAAAAGGCAGCGCAGGGGATATTTGGTATTGCGCGTAAAAAAGGTTCGTGTTTTCAGCACGAGGCGGAGACTAAGGCAGGTACAGTATGATTCAATTTGCGGACGAAGCCGTTATTGAAGTGCATTCGGGAAAGGGCGGAAACGGCTGCATTGCATTCCGGCGAGAAAAATACATTCCGCATGGCGGACCGAACGGCGGCGACGGCGGCAAAGGCGGAGATGTCATCATCTGCATAAAACGCAATATGCGGACGCTTTCAAAGTTACGCCATCACCGGATTTTTAAAGCGAAAAACGGCGGCGACGGCATGGGCTGGAATAAATTTGGACGCGACGGCGATGACGTTATCATTCCGGTGCCGTCCGGAACTACAATCCGCGACTACGAAACAGGCGAGCTTATTCACGATTTTACCTCCGCCGAAGGGGACGAACGCATTGTGCTTTTAGAGGGCGGCAAAGGCGGCTGGGGCAATGTGCATTTTAAGTCGTCTACCAATCAGGCGCCGCGTTATGCGCATCCGGGAACGCCCGGCGAAACGCGCACGCTCAAACTTGAACTGAGTATTATCGCAGATGTCGGGCTTGTCGGTTTTCCGAATGCTGGAAAGTCATCGCTTTTGACTGCTTTTACTAATGCTCGCCCGAAAATTGCGCCGTATCCGTTTACGACAAAAATCCCCAACCTCGGCGTTCTGCGCGTTGACGATGAGCGCGACATCATCATCGCGGATATTCCCGGCATTATCGAAGGCGCAAGCGAAGGAGCGGGACTTGGATTTGACTTTTTGAAGCATATTTCGCGCACCGCCTGTCTGCTTTTTATGATTGACTCATCCGACGAAAATCATCTGACAGCCTATAAGACTTTGTGCGCCGAGCTTGAAAATTATTCGCCAGAACTGATGCAAAAACCGCGTATTGTCCTTTGCAACAAAATTGACGTTGACGGCGCTGCTGAAAACGCGGAAAAAATCGCGGAGGCAATTCACGCCGAAGAAAAAGATACGCCGGTGATTGCGATTTCGGTACATTCCTCAAAAGGAATGGGAGCCGCGCGAAATGCGATTATCGAACTAGTCGACCGCTTGTCGGAAACGGCGGATACAAATGGACTGACCGCAAAAAATGCAAAAAATGACTTTTTAAGTTCGCGTTCGGTAGATGAAAGCATGGAAACACAATATCCGGGGAGCGCGGAGTGAGGATTGCGCTTTTGGGCGGAACGTTTAATCCCCTGCACATCGGACACTGTATGCTTGCCGACAGCGTTTTATGCGACTTAAACTATGATAAAATTCTATTTGTACCGGCGAATATTCCTCCGCATAAAATGATGAATGAAACCGTTTCTGCCGAAGAGCGTTTTCTTATGGTCGAAGCGTTTTGTAAATCCGCCTCGCAGAACGGAACAGAACATTTTTCCGCCGAAGACTGTGAAATTAAACGCGGCGGCGTTTCTTACACCTGCGATACGCTTCAGTATGTAATAGAAAAATACGGCGATAAAATCGACGGAAAACCCGCGCTCATTATGGGACAGGAAACCGCCGCTCAGTTTTACAAATGGAAAAATGCTGACGAAATTGCAAAGTCGGCAGATTTGATTATTGCGCGCCGCAATGCCGGTTTTAACGGCATTGACACAAAGGGCTTTACAAATACGCCAGAAAACGGCTATAGCGAGGATTTTCAAGCGGAAGCGCCGCAAGATTTTAAAGCGCACTTTAATTCCCGTCTTTCCTGCCGGTATACACTGCTTGAAAATCCTCTGCTTCCGATTTCTTCTACGGAGATACGGGCGCGCATACGGCAAGGAAAGAGCTGGCGGTATCTTGTCCCCGATGCGGTGCATGAGTATATCTCGGAACGCGGACTATATGCGCCCTAAAATATCAGCCTTCTGTCCCTGCATAAAATCAGAGTTTTGCCCTACGCCAAACGACGGCAGCAGATTGCCGCCGTATAAAAAATCTCTCTAAAGCGCAAAAAACGTGCGCAGTACTTGATATGACGATAACGGATGCAGATACCCCTCGCAAACTGAAATTCTAAGAACGAATATTATTTAAATAATTTTTTATCGGATTTTTATAATTATTCTTTTCTCGAATACTAGCAGTAACATTCCTGTATAGAAGAAGGGCACCGCCCGCGGCGATATTCAAAGTGCGCGTATGTTCAATCAGAGACTTGAAAAAGCGATATGAGGCAAACGGCGACGTGAAAACGAATGTCCGCAGTACGGTCAACAAGAAAATCACTCCTGAAAAACACGATCTGTTCGACAACATCGAACAGGTCTGCGAGTCCTAAAGCGCGCAAATATGTCCAAGAGCCCCGACGCAGAGCATCGGGGGATTACCCCCTCCGCACGAATAAAATAATTGCAAAGGGCAGAGCCTCCGTAATGCCGCCTGCAGCAGATTCGTGAAGAATAAAGCACCTGTTACATTGCCGCCCCCGAAAGAAATCTTGCGGGGATCGGCTCTTTCGTAAAAGAATCAAAGAATATTTTTACCAAGTCCATGCTGCTAAAAAATAAATTGAACGTTGGACCGAAGTACGCTCTAATGAAAAAGAGCAAGTTGCTTTACGTCTCTAAAAAGCGCAGTCCGGCGGCATCCTATCGCTTTAACTGCAAGTAAATCTGGTCGGCAAGACCGAATCCTGCATTTTTTGTCATGGCAGCGGAGTATTCATCGAAAAGCATATCTTCGTAGATTTTGCCGCCGAAATCGTCGCTGCTCAAGGCGGATTTTGAAATGGTTTTGCGCATCGAAGCAATCATCTGCTTTACGAAATAAGACTCAAGCTCCAAGGCTTTTTCATAAAGTTCGCTTGTCTTGTCGATTGTACGCGCTTTGATGTTGGGATTTGCTTGATTTGCAGCGGCTCCAGTCGGACGAGCGGCTTTATCAAGCGGATTTTTGTGCGTGCCGTTAAAACCTGATGTAAAGTCGCCTGTAAGCCGTCCGTCTTTTGCAATCTGCGAACTTGAAAGGGTTGATGTATTTTTTGACTGAATTTTATTCAGCAATTCGGAGAATTTTGCGTTCTCTGTACCAAGACGCGCGGCATTCAATGCTCCCTCGCCTCTTGTAATCGAACTTACCGAATCAACCGTCATATCACACCCCTTCGGTTATTTAAAATCGCAGGCGGCACATGCGCCGCTTTCAATTATTATCGAACTATTTTTATTCGAACATAAGGAAAAGAACTCGCCTGTCAGGTATGTTCCATTAGGCTGTGTCTTTAGTTTGCAACTGCATTTGCACATACATTCAGAAGCTCAACATCTATCAAAGGGATTTGAACATTCGAGGTTTAAAAGAAGCGCGTGGCTGTAAAAAACGCAGCCTTCAGGATTTTTCCGCGTTGACACCAAACAGTGATTTTATCCATCGCAAAACGTGAGGGAAAATAGGAGTACGGAAACCGTATTTGGCAGACGTATTAAAAGAATTGCTGTCCGCTTGAGTTTATTTGCAGCGCATACTGGGAAATATTTATATCTGCGATACACCTGAACAATATTTTCTACGAGATTTGCCGGTAAGCAAACCTCGTAAGAGCGGACATAAAGTTTAGCCTATCAGACTGATTTTCCGCCCCAAAATACTACCGTTTCAAATTGACAGCAGTGCTGAGCATATTGTCGGACGTTTGAATCGCCTTGCTGTTAAACTCATAGGCTCGTTGGGCGACAATCATGCGTACCATTTCATTGACGACCGAAACATTCGACATTTCAAGGAACTTATGGCGGATTTCGCCCATACCTTCAAAGCCCGGACGACTAGCGATTGCTCTGCCGCTGGCATTCGTCTCTTTGTAAAGATTGTCGCCGTCGGCAGAAAGTCCGACTGCATTCGGAAAGCGGAACATTTCAATCTGTCCTACATCAACAGGCTCATTTCCGCCGTTTACTTTTACGGAAACTCTGCCGTCCTGCGTGATTGCAAGCGTTGAAACATTATATCCTTCCGGCAAAATAATTTCCGGCTGAAGGCGCAAACCTTCGGAATTGACGAACTGTCCGTTCGAATCAACTTTGAATGAGCCGTCGCGCGTGTACGCGTAGCTTCCGTCGAACTTTTGAACGCGGAAAAATCCTTCGCCGACAATTGCAACATCGGTATCAACGCCGGTGCTTTGCAGCGAGCCCTGCTTCATGATGCGCTGCGTCGCCGCAAGTTTTACGCCCGCTCCCTGCTGAATGCCGACCGGCGTTACCGTGTCTTCCGTTGCAGGAGTGCCGGCAAGTTTTACATCTTGATAAATTAAATCTTCAAATTCAACGCGCTGCTGCTTAAAACCCGTCGTGTTGACGTTCGATAAGTTATTAGAAATCGTATCCATATTGTATTGCTGACCATTCATGCCGGTCGCTGCTGTCCACAAACTTCTTACCATCTTTGTACCTCTCTAAAATCCATCAAATCTTTTCAGCTAAAGTGCTTGTCGCTGCCTTTTTAGTCCTATTTGAATACGGCAGTCTTTGACCACAGCGTTCCCATCATCGAGTCTTCGCTTGCAATCGACTTTTGATTTGCCTCGTACGCGCGGTTGACTTCAATCATGCGCACCATTTCGTTGACGACATTGACGTTGGACGTTTCAACATAACCCTGTAAAAAACGCGGACGTTCTTTGCCTTCCGCAATATGTGCAGGACCTGAAATATCCGTATCCTTGTAAAGGTTTTGCCCTGTCTTTTTAAGGTAGCGTTCATTATCGAATCGGACTGTTTTAAAGCGGTCGATAACATTATTCGTATCAGCGGCGTAGATGATTCCGTCTTCGTTCACTTTGAATTTATCGTTTTCAACACGGATGTAGCCGTTTTCACCGAGCACGGGATAGCCTTCTTTTGTTTCAAGGATACCTTCTTTGCCGATTAAAAAGTTTCCGTCGCGCGTATAACGCTCGCCCTGCGGCGTCATAACGGCAAAAAAGCCTTTTCCGCCGAATGCAAAGTCGGTATTTGTGCTTGTCGCGCGGAAAGAGCCTTGCGTAAAGTCAGTGTAATTTTCATTTGTTTCAACGCCCAGCCCAAGCTTTCCGATGATAGGAGCCGCGTCAGCCGAACCGAATGGAGTTTCGTATACGCCGTCGGCATTGGTTCGCCGCAAAAGCAGTTCTGGAAAGGACTTGCTTACGGTGATGTCGCGCTTATAACCTGCCGTATCAACGTTTGCGAGATTGTTCGCTATCGTATCGAGCCTGTTTTGCTGTGCGTTCATTCCGCTTGCGCCCGTATACCAGCCTCTAATCATGTTCTACCATCCTTTGCCGCCGCACTCAAATAAACGGCGCCGCATTTATAATAAACCTGTTCGGAAACTTGAGTTCCAGAATATATTACCTTGAAATGCGATGTTCTAAATTGTACTATTTGCGCGATTTAGAACTCGTCAACCTGTTCGACAACGGAGTTATCGAACAGGTCTAATAGAATTATCGGAAAATCAAAAATGCGGTTTAGCATTTGTTTTGGCTGGGCGGCGGTTTGCAGATTTTTCGGTGCGCCGCTTCGCTTTTAGCCGCCGGCAAAATATGCAGAACTCAAATTGAAGACGGACGACGAGATAAATTTTATTTCGCGGACTTCATTTTGCGCCCGCCGTATTCCGCGTTGTTTTGGTATACCGGCATAAGGGGACTGGAAAGACGCGAAAAATTGACATCCCTCAACGCAGGCAGCGAAGTATATTGTTCTCGTAAGGCGGCTGCAGTCAAATTTAATTCCCCTCATTACGGCGTAAAGCGTCAGGGGATTCTCCCTCCGCACAAATAAACTCAGACAGGCGGCAACTCTGTCAAGTCTTTTAACCACCGTTCACTGCCGCTCAACGTTCTCTCTCTTCTGCATTCCATAAAAACAAAGGAGCCGAACAGTCCTCCTATTTGGGAATAGACTCTTCAGCTCCCTTATACGGCGCGCCGGTAAAACGCGCCTTAAGCCGGCTGTGCGCCAAACAGATGTACCGCCGTTATGCGGAGAATGCCGGTTTTACGGCTTCTACCCATGCGTCAATGTGGGCAGCGGATTTGTCGTCACCCTTATCGAGGCACAGACCGCGCAGTTTTTGCCCGACCTGCAGGCGCGAAAATGTAAATTTGTAAGCGGAGGCGTCAACGCTGCCGACAAAGCGGGCGCCGCTGAAACGCAGTTTGTCAAAGAAATCCGCCGCGCCGGAGCAGAAACTATCCGGATGACGCTCTTGACTACCGACACCAACAACAGCGACGTTCTTTCCGTTGAAGTCAACCGTGTGCAGGAGTTTGACTTTTGACCCCCAGTCTTCTGCAAGTGCGCCAAAAAAATAACTCGACGCCATCAGCACGACGTTTTTATAATCGGCAATCGCAGTAACTTCCGTTTCTTTCATATCGAATATGTCCGCATCCAATTTCTGAGCTATCTGCTCCGCAAACGCCTTTGTCGCGCCTCCTTTTGACGCATAAAAAATTCCAATCTTTTTCATATATCCTCCAAAAATGTGTGATACCGCACAAGCGGCATACTTCTATCATAAGCGCAGGGAATAAGAAAATCAACCGCAATTTTAATAAAATATTTCATAGTCATGTATTTTTCCCTCGTCTTGCAATATCCTTCCTCCCGCTATAAAATACGCCTAAGATTAAATTTGACAAGAGAGGTTGACAGTAATGAACGAAATCACTAAATCACCCCCTCCCCTCCGCAAAAAAAACACTGATTTTAAAACTTAAAAATCGGTCCCGCTTTTATTGTAAAAACATTTTCAAATCCGAGGTGCCCCGCACTTTTGTCGTCCTGGAAAAAGCCGAAACTTATGCCGATGGTCTCCAAAAAAGTTAAATTGATACCGGCAAATTTCGTAAAAAAGTAGTGAATGCCGACTTGGAGCGGTACGCCTATGGAAAAGTCCCAAATGTCTGATTTGTTGTAGTCTGTATCGCCGCTTTTTCCATGCAGGGTAAGTTTTGTAATGCCTGCCGCTGCTCCTGCACCAATATTGATGTAAATCGTTTCACCGCGCACTTTAAAAGTGCGAGCAAAAACAATACTCCGCTGTGAGGAAACGCCTTTTTCAAGTTTTGTGTCAAGCGTTACTCCTGTCGTCCGCAGCGTTCCTTCGCCGAACGGGGCTATGTCATTATTTAATATGACGGTAACGCCTGAATCCGTAATAAGTTCCAGCGCAAAGCCGAGCGGCATAACATTCGTGCCGATTGTGGTTTTTAGGCGGTTTATACCTGTCCTGCCGTATGCGGAAACTCCCGTAAATCCAATATGGGAATAACCGATTGTTGGAGTAAGAAGTAATTCAACGGCAAATGTCTTTATCGAAATCACTGCCGCTGCAAAAAGAATAGCAAACAGTTTTTTCCCTGCCATACACTTCATCACCTGCCTCCTGCTGCTCTTTCAAATAGTGCACAAGTCCCCCTCGTTTTGTCTGCGGGAAAACGCCTTGCAGACAAGAAAAATCGTTCTGTCTTTTAAACTGTGCTTTTACCGCCTGACAAATATCTTTTGCCGCGAGTTTTGCGCTGAGCAAAATCCTTGCAGAACGGCACGCAGCAATCTGAAAAACACTGTAATAACCGCCTGCATTTCCCAGTCCCTCACGAGGTGCCTGCCCTTCCTCCGAAAAGCATCATAAGCGCGTCTTTATCAAGTGCGTTTCCAATAACGACGGCTTTAGGCGCGGACATCGGAGCGCACTCGACAATGGAATATTGCGTGCCGACGACATCGAACTTTGCCCATTGCCCGTTTATCGGCACAAAACCTTTGACGCGGCAGACGCTGCCGAATCGTCCGCGCATTAAGGCGGATACGCACGTCAAAAGTGCATCGATGGAGTCAAAATGAATATCTGAAATGCTGACGTTCTCTAAATCCGGAGGATTGACGCTGCCAGAGACGACATCTGTTAATGAGGCAAGCGGACTTAGGAGCAGTTGTTCCCACCAGTCACGCGGAAGATTTTCATACGGCGTATCGGCAATTTTTGCTGCAGGGTTAATGGAATAAATAATGCTGTGCGCATTTTCAATTTCGTGCAAAGAAGCATTTTCCGTCTTCGAGAGAACGATAAGTCCTGAGTGCCTAATCTGGTCGGCAAAAATTTCACGGAAAGAATGCGCATTGGATGCCGCTTCGTGAACGTCAACGAGGGTAAGCGGCGAAAGCAATCGGATGTGCTCGTATTCGATTTTTGCGATATTTGTGATTACCGAGCTCAAAAGTCCCACGCCGGTCGGCTCAACAATAAGGTATTCGGGATTGAGCGTGTTTGCAATCGTCAAAATAGAGGAGGCAAAGTCGCTTTTAAGCGAACAGCAAATGCAGCCTTCGGTCAATTCCCACACTTTGAGCCGGTCATGCTTTAAAAGTTCGCCGTCAATCCCCGCCTCCCCGTATTCGTTTTCCATGACGGCAAAATCTTTTTTTGTTTTTCGGGAGAGCGCACTGATAAAGGTCGTTTTACCGGCTCCTAAAAAGCCTGAAACAATAAGAATTTTCATAATTTCGATGAGAACGGCGCTGTGCCGCAAACATAAAACGTCGATTCGAACCGCAGCGCGAACCGGCGTATTTGTACCTCCGTACGTTTTTCCGAACGAAGTTGTTAGATGACAACGACAGGTTTAATCAAGTCTGCCGGTTTGTCTTTCATCAAATACAGCGCTTTTTCGACATTTTCAAAACCTTTAAACGTGTGCGTGATGAGTTTTGAAAGGTCAAGTTTTCCGACTGCAACAAGGCTGCTCAATTTTTCCATGCGTAAGCGTCCGCCGGGCATTAAGCCGCCGTTGATTTGCTTGTGTCCCATGCCGACGCCCCATTCCACGCGGGGAATTTTGACTGAAACGCCGGAACCGAGGTAATTGACGTTGCCGATTTTTCCGCCGGGTTTCATACATTTGACGGCTTCTTCAAATGTGTCAACAGTTCCGCCTGCAATGATGACTTTATCGACGCCCTTTCCGTGCGTTTTATCAAGCACTTGCGTGTCGATAGGACCGTCTTTGTAACTGATAATATCAGTTGCCCCATAGAATTTCGCCGCTTCCACGCATTTGGGGCGCGTACCGACTGCATAAATGCGGGATGCTCCGCGCAATGCAGACCCTGCAACCGACATCAAACCGACAGGACCGATTCCGATGACCAATACGGAGTCTCCGAACTGCACGTCCGCAAGTTCCGCGCCGTGGAAGCCAGTCGGCACCATGTCCGAGAGCATCGGCGCGTGTTCGATTTTAATGCCGTCGGGAATAAGCGCAAGGTTTCCGTCCGCGTCGTTTACGTGGAAATATTCGCCGAAAACACCGTCTTTAAAGTTTGAAAACTTCCAGCCGGCAAGCATTCCGCCTGAGTGCATGGAGTATCCGCTCTGCGCTTCAAGCGAATTCCAGTCCGGAGTAATCGCAGGAACTAAAACTTTATCTCCCGGCTTAAAATCTTTTACCAAAGAGCCGACTTCGACAATTTCGCCGCAGCCCTCGTGCCCCAAAATCATATCGTGCCGGTCGCCGATAGCCCCTTCCCAGACGGTGTGAACATCCGACGTACACGGAGCTAAGGCCAGCGGTTTACAAATCGCATCAAGCGGTCCGCAGGCAGGAACGTCCTTTTCAATCCAGCCCGTCTCGCCGAGCTTGAGCATTGCATAGCCTTTCATTTTCATGGAATCCTCCAATCGATGTGTGATAAAAGCCGCGTGTATCGAATCGCCGCAGCTGTTGCTTTTATTCCGCACTCCGTTTGCCGATATAACAAACCGTCCATGCGGACAGAGGCAGTATAGGAGATAACGAGCATCCGTACAACAAAACGCATACGCAGCGCAAAAGGAAAATTATCAATAAGGCTGACTGGAAAGGCGGCGCAAGTCTTTGCATCAAAACACAATCTTCACGTCTTCTTTATAGTTTTGCAAAGTCTCATTTAGACTTGCTGTCCAGCCGTCAATAAAGACGTTACCAGAATCTGTCAACGCCTGTTTAACAATTTTACTATACTCTTTCGCGGATATTCTCTCACTATTGGTTATGTAATAGTGGGTGCCGATTTTGTACATGCAATCTTGCACTACTTCTTCGGGAACTTGAGTCGACTCGTCTAAACCGACAGTAAAAATCATATTGTAAATACGGCTTAATGCGTCATTGTCATTAAAAAGAATTGAAATCTGCCCGCTGCCGTCCAATTCCAATTTCGGCGATTCAACACTGTCAAAAACCTTAAACCCAATGTCAGGCGCTTGTTTTTTATTTTCTTCAAATAAGTCAGATTTACCGGCTTCCGCTTCAAATTCTTTGACAATTTTTTCACCTGCACGTTTTAAGCGTTCTATAGTAATACTGGAAATAATAGGCGGCAAATTGTTCTCAACGCAAAACTGGTAAGCAGGCTTGTCTTCCTTGATAGGCTCGTCTATTTGACAGAGAATAAACTTACGATTACCTCCGTCTTCGGCATTGAGTTGCATAACAGCATGTCCTGTGGTGCCGGAACCGGCGAAGAAATCGAGAATGATGTCTTTAGATTTTAAATTTGTACATAGTTGTATGATCCTTTTTAGAAGTTCAATAGGTTTAGGATTATCAAAAATAGAAATATTATGAAATAGTTTTTTTTAAAGTTGAGTACCATTTGTTGTTGTTTCAATATCATCCCATAGAGTTTTAGCTACTTTTCCTCTTTCCTGTGCCTCCCAAATAAATCTTTTTCTTTGTGGACCTCCTTCACCTGTTTTACCAAAAACGATCCTATTATCTTTCAACAATTCTTTGAACTTTTTTTCATCATTTTTCCAACTACATCCTTCATTCGGTCTATATTCAATACCTGTATTAGAATTCACAATTGTATACTGCTGATTTGGTCGCCAACCTCCAACTTGAAAAGGCTCAGCTTTCCAATCACCTCTTGGATCATTATCAGGATTTTCAAAACCTTCTCCATCATCATATAATCTAAACCACGGCTTGCGCATGAGCGAACATAATTTTTAAT
>CAUTOZ010000054.1:0-17895 GCA_963539635.1 uncultured Treponema sp. | reverse complement strand
TTTGTTGAAGCGGCTCGTTCGATGGGCGCGTCAACGCCGCGCATTATTTTTAAGCACATTCTGCCCAATACGCTTGGCATTATCATCATTTATTCAACGCTTTCCATTCCAAGTTTTATCATGAACGAAAGTTTTTTGTCATTTTTGGGACTCGGTATTTCCGCTCCGCGCGCGTCGTGGGGTTCTCTCGTTTCCGACGGCGTAAACGTTATGACGCTTTATCCGTGGCAGCTTTTAGCTCCGGCGGCGGCAATGACAATTTTTTTGTTCGCCATGAACTTTCTTGGCGACGGACTTCGTGATGCGTTCGATCCGCAAAGTAAAAACAGGGTGTAACGATGAAAAGTCAAAAAACAAACGAAAAAATCTTACAGGTTAAGAATTTACAGGCGCATTTTAAGACCGACGCAGGGATTGTAAAAGCCGTTGACGGCGTATCGTTCGACCTGCATAAGGGCGAAATGCTTGCGATTGTCGGCGAATCCGGCTCCGGAAAAAGCGTAACCAATCTGGCGATAATGAATTTGATTCCCAATCCGCCCGGAAAAATCGTCGGCGGGGAAGTGTGGTACAACGGGCAGGATATTCTTAAAATGAATAAAAAAGAGATTCGGCGCTTGAGGGGAAACAAAATCTCGATGATTTTCCAAGACCCGATGACAAGTCTTAATCCCTTTTTAAAGATTTCCACACAGATGATTGAAACTATCCGGCTCCATCAAGGCTTATCGAAAAAAGACGCGCGCGCAAAGGCAATCGACATGCTTAAAATGGTCGGCATTCCCGCCGCAAAAAAACGAATCGACTGCTATCCGCACCAATTTTCAGGCGGCATGAGGCAGCGCGTGATGATTGCGATGGGATTAAGCTGCGACCCGGAAGTGCTGATTGCCGATGAGCCGACCAGTGCGCTCGACGTTACGATTCAAGCGCAAATCATCGAGCTTATCGGCGATTTGAGCGCGCGCCTCGGTACTGCCGTCATTATGATTACGCATTCGCTCGGTTTAGTCGCCGGCATGTGCGACAGTGTCTGCGTAATGTATGCGGGACGCGTCGTAGAGCAGGGCGGCGTAGATGAACTTTTTGCAAATCCTTCGCACCCGTATACGCGCGGACTCATAAAATCCGTTCCGCGCATGGATAAAAAGAATACTGGACGACTTTTTTCTATTACTGGTCAGCCGCCGAACGTTATCGACTTGCCGCCGTGCTGTCCGTTTTATCCGCGCTGCAATCAAGCGATGCCGCAATGCAAAAAACAGTATCCCGCGTCCCATACTTTTTCGCCGACGCACCGCGCAAGCTGCTGGCTGTATTCGCCGGAAAACGCTGCGCCGGACGCTGCCGTTTTGCAGTCTGCCAACCACGAATAGGAGAACGCATATTTATGGAAGAAATAACGAACGTATCAGACGACTTATTAACCGTCAAAGATTTGAAAATGCATTTTCCTTTTACGGAGGGCGGACTTTTTTCGCGGAAAAAAGGCGCTATTCGTGCGGTTGACGGCATAAGTTTTTCGGTAAAAAAAGGAGAGACGCTCGGTTTAGTCGGGGAATCTGGGTGCGGTAAATCGACTGCGGCGCGCGCCGTCGCTCAGTTGTATAAGCCGACTTCAGGTTCTGTACGTTTTAAAGACGTGGAACTAGTCGGCTGCTCCAAACAGACATTGATGAAGGCGCGGAAAGATATGCAGATGGTTTTTCAAGACCCGTACGCTTCTCTCAATCCGCGTATGACGGCAGGAAACATTATTGCAGAGCCG
Organism: uncultured Treponema sp.; assembly: GCA_963539635.1. Lineage (GTDB taxonomy): Bacteria > Spirochaetota > Spirochaetia > Treponematales > Treponemataceae > Treponema_D. The sequence continues at coordinate 16,127 of CAUTOZ010000054.1, read as the reverse complement.
ATGCGTATTTTGTCACGGCGGGGCATTCTTTCGTATACGCAGGAAGAAATTGCTGAACGCGTCGGCGTTTTGATGGAAAAAGTCGGATTATCGCGCTTTTTCCGCAACCGCTATCCGCACGAGTTTTCAGGCGGGCAGCGGCAGCGTATCGGCATTGCGCGCGCACTTGCCCTAAAACCGGAACTTATTTTGGCGGACGAGCCGGTCAGCGCCCTCGACGTGTCGATTCAAGCGCAGATTTTAAATCTTTTTAAGGACTTGCAGGACGAGTTCGGTCTGACTTACGTCTTTATCGCGCACGACCTTGCCGTCATTCAGTATATTTCAACGCGGGTTGCTGTGATGTACCTCGGCGTTATCGTTGAAATTGCGGACGCAGAGTCCTTGTACGCGCATCCGCTCCACCCGTACACGCAGGCGCTCCTTTCCGCCGCTCCCATTCCCGACCCCGAAATCGAGCGAAAACGGCAGCGGATTATCCTTTCTGGCGACGTTCCCTCCCCAGCGGAAGAACATACCGGCTGCTACTTTTACGACCGCTGTCCCAAGCGCAAAGAACACTGCAAAGATGCCGTTCCCCCGCTTGAAGAACGTGGAGAAGGGCACCGCGTCGCCTGCTTTGAAGTATAGATGTCGGCGGCTGCGGCTGTAGTTTAAATGATTTAACGGTGCTGCCGCCGGCCCGAGTTTATCCACAACCGAGGGTGGATAAACTCGCAGGAAGAAGAGGTGTTGCCGGCAGCGGGATTGCAAGAGAAGACGCGACATCGCACAGGGAATCGGAGCAGAGTTGAGTGTCTGCTTGCAATCATCGCGGTCAAAAGTATAATACGGTCTATGTTATATACCGTTATCATCCTCCCGCTCGTCCAGTTTATGGAAGCGGGTTATCAATTCATCTATAAGTCTACCGATAACGCAGGCGTTCCCAGCGTCGGTTTTTCGGTGATTGGCTTGAGCGTGATTGTTACGCTGTGTACGCTCCCCTTGTACATCATTGCAGAAAAATGGCAGCGGCAGCAGCGCACCGTGCAGGAAAAACTTGCCTCCGGCGTTACGCGTATCAAACAGACATTTAAAGGCGACGAGCAGTACATGGTGCTCTCCGCGTTTTATCGGGAAAACCACTATCATCCGCTGATGGCGCTGCGCTCTTCGTTGAGTTTGCTGATTCAAATACCGTTTTTTATTGCGGCATACCAGTTTTTGTCGCATCTGGAACCGCTGAATGGAGCGTCCTTTTTATTTATTAAAGATTTCGGCGCGCCCGACGGCGCATTCCACGTCGGTTCGTTTGCAGTCAATGTTCTTCCGATTGCGATGACGCTCATAAACTGTATTTCCGGCGCAGTCTATTCGAGAGGACATGATTGGCGCGAAAAACTGCAAATTTATATTTCCGCGCTGGTGTTTTTAGTTCTTTTATACAATTCGCCGGCCGGTTTAGTCGTCTACTGGACAATGAACAATGTGTTTTCGCTGGTAAAAAATATTTTATACAAAATAAAGTCAAAAAGAATTTTATATGCGCTTTTTTATAGTATCTGTATCGCGTTAATAGCACTTATCGTATTCTCCGGCGTCGGAGTGAAAAAAAAGGTTATGCTTACCGTTGTGCTGTGCGCCGCAGCCTTATACCCGCCGCTTGCAAAGAAAATAGCGCAAACGGGTAAATCAGTTTCCTTCTTCGCGGGGAGAGGGCGCTTCCGCCTTGCGCTCTTTTTGATTTCCGCGTCCGTATTAGCTGTTTTAGCCGGTCTCGTCATTCCTTCCATTCTTATTGAATCCGAACCTGAGCATTATTGTTTTGTCGATTCGTATAAATCTCCCTTTTATTTTATTTATTACACGTTTTTGCAGGCTATCGGACTATTTATTTTTTGGCCCTCGTGTTTTTACGCGCTTTTTTCTGAAAAAGTAAAAAATGCGTTGGCATTTTTGTTTTCCGCGTTTGCATTTTGCGCAGTCTTAAATTGCTTTGCCTTTTCCGGCAATTACGGACCGATAAATCCCGATTTGATTCTCATGCACACAGAGTTTCCAGGACAGCCGGTTGTCCTGCACAACCTAAATGCGCTTTTTCTTGCGGGTCTTCTCATATTGTTCGTGTTGATTTTAAAATTCGTGCCTAAAGTCATAGTGTCTCTTAGTTCCATTCTCTTGATTGGATTGTGTGCACTTTTGATACAAAAAGCGGTTTTGATACAAAAAACGTATGCAAAAATTCCTGCGCCTAATTATTCGCTTGAGCCGGTTACGCCTATTTTTCATTTATCAAAAACTGGAAAGAATGTACTGATTTTTATGGCTGACAAGTGCTATTCACCGTTTATTCCGTATGTTTTTGACGTTCATCCGGAATTAAAAGAAAACTTTTCAGGCTTTACATATTATCCGAACACGATTTCTCTAGGGACTTTGACGATGGTCGGAACGCCGGGTATTTGGGGCGGCTACGATTATACGCCGTTTGAAATCAATTCCCGGCCGGAAAAAACGCTCCAGCAAAAGCACAATGAATCGATTCTTTCCATGCCGGTTTTGTTTACCGAAAACGGCTGGAGGGCAACGGTTTCCGACATTGCCTATGAAAACTATCTGCAATATCCCGTTACGGCGATGTATAAAGATTTTCCGAAAGTGGAGCGTGCGCCGACACGCGGCATTTATTCTGACCGCTGGTATGCGCGGTACAACAATAAAAAAGAAGCGTTTTTAAGCACCCGCATCAAACGCAATTTTATTTGGTTTTCAATTATGAAGATGAATCCGATATTTTTCCGTCAAATGGTTTATTCACAAGAATACTGGTCGTCTTCTGATTACACGTCCGATACGACTGTATTTATCAATAGTTATTCGGAAGTTGACTTTTTACCGGAGCTTTTCGACTGTACGTCCGATCGCAATTCGCTTGTCATTTTGGATAATGAAGCGACGCACGATCCCGTGTACCTTCGCCCGCCGCTTTTTGACATTCCCTCAACGAAAGAAGCGCAGCCAAAAGATAGTCCGTATGCCTCCGATAAAGACTTTTCGACAATGCGCGGCGTATTTTTGCGGCTTTCTGAGTTTTTCGACTATCTAAAAGAAAATGACGTTTACGATAATACGCGGATTATCATCGTTTCCGACCACGGCGCTAACACATCGGTTTCGTTTTTTGAAGAAACGCCCGGTATGAGCGGTCTTAATAAAGATAGAATTGTCGCAACGCTGCTTGTCAAAGATTTTAATGCTGAAGGCGCAGTACAAATCGACCGCACATTTATGACAAATGCAGATACGTCAGCTATCGCTACGGACGGCATATTTGAAAATGCCAAAAATCCGTTTACGGGCAATCCTTTTGCAGTAAAAGACAAAATGGACTACATAAAAATCACCGTAGGACCGGCTGAAAGTATGCGCATTCGATTTAACCGGAAATACGACATTTCCGACGACGAGTGGGTAACGGTAAAAGACGATATTTTTAAGCCGGAGAATTGGAGTTGGTATAAGCCGGAACGGGAAGAATGAGCGGGGCGGCGGAGGGATAACGTTAGGCGGTAAAAAAGGGAGTTGAAAGATACAACTGTGCGCCGCCCGCCCGCATTTATCTACAACCGAGGGGGTGTGGATAAACTCGCAGGAAGAAGAAGTAACAAAGTTCGGCGGGCGGTAAAACTATGCTTGAAAGACGCCTTGAACTTTCCGCCGCGCGGATAACAATGTCCGCTTTCAACGCCGCCTGTTTTTGCAGTGTGCCGCACGACGAACTTTATTTCTCTGCGAGGACTATCCATATTCCTTGCGGGAAGGTGGATAGTCTCGGGCTGGCGGCACCGCCAGCCATCAGCCATTATTCCTGTCCGTCGGCTTCTAAGAGCGGTTCATACATCATCAGGGCGTGGTTTTCGGTGATTTTTTCATCGGCAGCTAAAACAGACTCGCCGTTTCGGAGAGAAAAGTGTTTTCGGTACAGTGTGTTGTGCCGCACGTAAATGCCGGCGCCTTCGCAGGTGATATGGTGCGATTTTTGGTAGACTTCATACCTGTCTTCAATTGGAGCGTCGCTCCGCCACTGTCCGCAGAGCATTCCGTTTTCAATCCAGACGCACAGTACGAAATGCGCCGCCGTATCATTTTGAATCATCAAATCGCGGTAGTTGTAGACGCAGGTGGCGCCGCTTCCGAAAGGCACGGTTCTGTTTGAATCGGGAAAAACGTCGTAACTGTGGCGGAAGCGCTCCGTTACGGTAAGCGGCGTATGGAGCGTCATCCAGTAGATGAGATTTGAAAGCGCGCATAAGCCCCCGCCGATATGCGCTGTCGGCTTTCCGTTGACAAGCATCATGCCGCTCTTAAAGCCGCGCCGCTTTGTCGGGTTTCCGATAAGGCGCCAAAACGAAAATACTTCTCCGTCTTTTACAAGCGTCCCGTTTACGCACCGCGCCGCAAGCGAAAGGTTTACGGCTTTTCCGTTTTGCAGTTCTGTATCTTCTTTGCTTAAATTCCTGAAAATCGGCGAGGAATGGGAGGCGGCAACATACGGAAACTTGATTTTTAATTGCTCAAGAGAAAGTTTCGTTTGTTTTGCAAAGCGTGCGCGGTTTAGAGCCCAATACGCGCGGCGCATAAGGCGGAAAACCAGCATACCGCACAAGAGGCGGAATTTTGAGCGGCGCTTGTGCGGTATAAAACGATATAGAATGTTATCGATCATCAAAAAAATCGCGTCGCGTGGATTACTCGATTCGGGTTGAGAACGGTATATTTTACGCCGTTTACGTAAACGGTCTTTCCATCAAGTTTTATTAATGCCGCCGTAACGGTTTCAACGTACTGGATTGTTTCGTATTTTAGAATCCGATAATTGCTGAGTTTATATCGCGGCTTCTGCCAAGAAGATTGCCATGAGCGGCTGATAAGAACATAGTCATAATCTTTCCGGTTATGCTCTTCTAGTTGCCTCCGAACGGTATCAGCACCATAGTCACCGTATTTTTCTTTATAATACTGAACAATCGCTTCATTTGACTGCGCTTCTAAAATAACGCAATTATCCATATCAGATATACGAGACCCGTCTTTTGTAAGAATAAAGCCGCCGCCCCGCTCATTCCGTAAATACAAATAGTATCCGTCTCCAAACAACGCAAGAAATTCCTTTTCAAAATCGCCGGCTTTGTTTTTAAGCAGCAACTTTGAGTTTTCTTCCTGCGCGGCTTTAAGCGGCGCGACATTTTCAAACGGAACAACTTTTCCCTTGTACAGCAAACGGATATCGCCGATGCAAGTGTCGTCGTATTTTGCGCCCTTGTAGACATCCGCAATTTTGAGCGTGAGCGTTTGCGCCGTCTGCGTAAGAGCGAACGGAATCGCCTGCCAGTCTGGTTTTTCGTCCAAAAGCGTGTAGTCCTTCTGCTGAAAATGCTTTCCCGCAGTCTGCGTAAGCGTGAGTGTTTTTACGCGGTTATTTTTTGCATAATAATCTTTGTAAGCAAACCCATTGACGATTTGTATTTCGTCAAAACTGACTGGTTCCGCAAACTCAATCGTAAGCGCCTCTCCGATTCCCGGCCCATTTTTTTCGGCTTCACACCAGACCGTTGCAAAGTCGCCGTCCAAAACGTTTATCGGCGGATACAGATATTTTCCGGAAAACTGCGCTTCCACCAATTCGCTGGTTGCAAGCACGGACGCAGCGGACGCTTTATCGGTCTGCGCCATAAACCAGTCGGACTGGGCAAAAGTCATTCCGGCTGCAAAAATAAACAGAAAAACCGGAAAAACGCTTTTTCCGGCGTGCGAATTATTCATAAATCCTCCAATTCTTTTGTGTGGAAAGAATACCAGAAACGCTGTACGATGTCAGTATGTTTGTTTCCTTAAGAAGATTTGTATTCAACAACATGATTGACCTGCTGCCGTCAACCTGTTTTTCCTACCGACGTTTTATTCTCGCGCTCATGCACGTGCGGACTGCAAAAAGCGCAAAAGTGAATGCAGGCTTCCGCGTCTACGGCACGGGAGATGTTGTAATCGGAGAAGACGCGTGGGTCGGAAAGAATTGTACGTTTTATACGATGCCGGACGTGTGCGTTTTCATCGGCGCGCGGTGCGACATCGGTCCAGAGACGACTTTTAACTGCCAGACGCACGAAACGGGTTCCTCAGAACACCGGGCGGGAACGTGCCGCTTTCACGATATACGCGTCGGAAACGGCGTGTGGCTCGGAACGCGCTCCGTTATCCTTTGCTCATCGATTGGAGACGGCGCGGTTATCGGAGCGGGTTCTGTCGTTCTTGACGACGTTCCCGACAATGCGCTGTGCGCGGGCAATCCCGCTGAATTCAAAAAGATTTTGCCTTCTTCCTAATAAATGCCGGACGGACAGTGTGCGGGTTAAACCAATTTTGATAGGTTTCGGCAATTTCCTCATCTTCATTCCTAAGATACAACTGCCAATAGTCCTCGCGGATTAAAACATAGTTTTCGTCAATCGGACGGACGAATTTCGCAAAGTTCTGCTCGTCAAGCGGCAAATGCTGCTCCAACGCAATAGTGTTGACTCCATACGCGAGCCGCCATAGTTTTTCGGGCGCGACGTAAAAATCGGGAACGTAATTGAAAGCGTCCCGCAGATTTTTGTAGTACGTGTAGACGTGATTTAAGCCCAAATGCGCAATCAAAAGCGAGTCGTTATCAAGTTCGATTGGCTCAACAATGCGTTTGTAATAGTCATAGGGCGGGTCGCGTTTTTTATCGTACAGACGCGGCGTTAAAAACAAAAGCGCAAAAAGCGCAAGGTTGACTGCATATACGGTTTTCCGAGATGACTGGAAAGGCGTTTTGTTCCCGTCATGTTGACTGCCCATCGTCGTTTCTGTTGTCGAAACATTACTCGGATTTTCTTTCTTGTGCGTTCCACACAATAGAAGATATTGAATAAAAACTATCGACGCGGGGACGGCATTCAACATCATTCGGTAGCCCATATCCAAAATGTCGAGCCGCCAAAACGGAAAAAAGAGGACGGGAGCCAAAAGTACGGCGGCGTCAAAGCGTCTTTTGCGCACAATGACGAACACGACTGCGCCCCAGACCGCAAGAAAATACACGGAAAGTTCAAGACTTACGACAAGACCCGCGCTCCGCCGCATAAACGGGGAGAAGACGGGCAAAACCGGCGCAAGGGCAAAGACGTTTTGAAAGCGCGGAAGTTGACTAAAAAACAGGACGCCTCCGCATACAAGCCCTGCTGGAATTGCTGCGGCTTGTACTTTGGGCGGCAGTTTTTTGAGCATTAACAACCCCGTAAAAATGAATGCATAAGCCGCTGACACCAAATGACTAAACACGCACAAACCCAACAACAAAAGCGTCAACAGCCCGCAGGCGGTGCGTTTTTTCCAGTCAGATTGCCGAAAAAGATTGACTGCGCTTGCACCGTACAAAAAGAAAAAGACCAGTCCCGTTTGGTTATTTATATAATTGACGCACAGCGTCGTAACTGACGGAGATGACGCGGTGAGCAGGAGCGCGGCAAAGGCTTGGTGCGGGCGCTTTTTTTGAAAGAGGGTCTGTAAAAACACAAAAACCGCAGCGGGAATAAGCGCGTTGGAAAGCGCCGCCCAGAGTTTGCACCCGATAACCGCATTCCCGCACAGCAATGAGCACAGTCCGCACGCGTAAAATCCGATTTCCGGCGCAGGGTTTTCAAGCGCGCCCGTCGTTACAAGCGATTGTGCCTGCAGCGCGTAATAATAACCGTCTAATCCAGTCGGGTGCGCGGACGAACTCAGCATAAAAAAACGCAGCGCGGCGGTAACGGCGAACACAATGCAGACTGCGCCGATACGGTTTTGCGCCGCTTTGCGGGAAGACTGCACTGCGGCAGACAAAAAAGTACAATGTGCGGACATAAAAGCGGCGTCACCTCCGAAAAATGTTTTTGCGCGCCCGACAAAGTCCGTTTTCTGCGAGAATATCCGCACCCCGCAGACGTGCGGATATTCTCGTGCGGACGGAAACTCTGCTAAATCATTCAAATGAAGTTTTCCCCGTCCGCACCGTCCCGCGCTTCCCATTGATTTATACAATTTCCGTTAAAAAACGGTTTAAAAACAGCAGACCGTCTTTATTCAGTGCGGCGTAGTGTCTGCCGTTGCGCTTGTACTGCCGCGCTAAACCTCGAGCCGTCCACGCTGCAAACACAGTTTCTATCTTTTGCGGAAAAGGTGCGCCGAAGCGTTCGGCAAAGTCTTCGCGAGCAACGCCTCGCAGCGTCCTAAGTCCCATCATAAAAAACTCGAACAGCATCGTTTTTCGGTCAATGTATTCGATTTCCTGCGGGGAGCGGCGTATGCAGTCAGGATTATCCGCTTCCGTCCAAAAGTCGATATAGGCGGTTAAATCGGCAGTGTTTGCCGTTCGTTCGCCGGAAAACCTCCCGTAAACGCTCCCGACTGCCCCCGCGCCGCAGCCGATGTAATTTTCAAGCCGCCAATACGCTGTATTGTGAACGCACTCGGCGCCGTCCATGCAGAAATTGGAAACTTCGTACTGACGGTATCCTGCATCACACAAAAAGTCGCGTCCCTTTATCCACAATTCATCGGCAAAATCGAAGTCGTAGGACAGCGCGCCGGAATATATTTTTTTTCCGAGCGGTGTTTTTTCTTCGACAACAAGCGAATACAGCGAAATGTGCACCGGCTTATACGAAACGAGTTCTGAAAGTCCCGTTAGAAATGACTCCGCCGTTTGTCCTGGCAGGGCTGAAATCATGTCTGCGGAAAATATGCCTTTCCAGTCATTATGAATAAGCGACAGCGCCGCCTGCACACGGGAGGGCGAACTGCGTCTGCCGGATTCTTTGAGCGGACAGGAGTCAAGCGCCTGGACGCCGCACGAAAGCCGGTTTATGCCCGCGCTCTCCATCTCAGAAAGAAGGACGGTTGTAACGTCGTCGGGATTGACTTCCAGCGTAACTTCCGTTGAACGCAGGTCTTTACCGTCCGTGCAGTCTCTTACACAATCCATGATTTTTTGAATCTGCGCTCCGGTCAGCAGACTAGGAGTTCCGCCGCCGATGTACACGCTCTTCCAGCGGGTAACGAGCGCTGCCTGTGCGCGGAGCGCAATTTCCGAGCAGAGCGCGGAAACATAATCGTCGGGAACGGCTGCCGGTGCGCAGGGGACGCTGAAAAAGTCGCAATATGCGCATTTTGACGCGCAATAAGGAATGTGAATGTAGAGGGACTGTGCCACGTCTAAAGGAATTGTATTTTATTGAATGGAAAATAGCGGAGAATCGCTGACGCGTACACATCTTTTACTCCGACTGCGCCCCAGAACCTCGAATCGACTGCGCCGTTGCGGTTGTCGCCGAGCACGAGATATTCGTCTTTCCCAAGCACGACGCTTTCAAACGAACCTTTTACGCCGACAGACGTGTCCCACATCGGGGGACGGGGCAGCACTTCAATGTCGTATTTTTTGGAAATGAGTTCGAATTCGGTTAAAAATGACTTTTCGCCCGCGGGTTTTATGTAGGTTACATAATCGCGCATATACACGGTGTCGCCGGGCACGCCGATTATGCGGCGGACAAGCGCTTGATGCCCCATGTTCGCGCGTTCTGGAGATACGCCAAACTGCTGCGCCGTTACAAAGCGCACAACCGTATTTAAGACGCGCCTGAACCGTCCGCCGGAAGCGGTATCAAGCGGTTTTACCAGCACGACGTCTCCACGTCCCAAAGACTTTATGAGCGGAGAAAAGAGAATGCACGTATCTTTTTGAATGTCCGGCAGCATCGACACTGAGCGGAGCCGCACCGGAAAGACAAGAAAAGCCGAGGTAAGGTGGACGGTAAAAAATACCAGTAAGACGACAAAAAGCGAAATGCCGATTTTCCGCTGAAATTCTTTGCGCACGGAATACGAAAGTTCATACAAATTTTTGTTCATGTCGATAAACTACCACAAAATACGCGCTATGGGTAGGAGCCGCTTTCGGCATAAAGATTTTCCGCCGCGGAGATTAAAGCGGAACGAAGACAAAAATGCGCTCAAGTTCTGCACGGATTTTTTTATAGCGGCACATGAGATGCAATGCAGGAAAGATAGTTTACCGCCGCGCTTACGATTCTGCGCTTCGTTTTTCCGTCGGCGGCTCTTTTTCTGTTCCGGCGGCATTTTTTTCCGGCGCACTTTGTTTTTGCGCTTCTTTCGGCTTTCCGTCTGTATGTTCCGCCTCCGTACGAGCCGTTGCTTCTCGAGACTGCAAAAGTTCAAAAAACGTTTTTTTTGTGCACGGAAGTTTTGTCAAAGGCGCGCCGAGCGCCTGCGATACAGCGCACGCAAACGCTGCAGGAATCAGATTGTGCACGATTCTGTCTATTTGGCAGGGCGGACTGTTCGACTGGATAAACGATACTGAAATCGACGTGCAGCCGACCAGTTCGTCTTGCATGAGGTGTTCAAGTTCCTGCCGCACCGAAAGTCGCACTGCTGTTTCCGCCGCTTTTTGAGAAAAAATCTCTCCGCAGTCGATAACAAGCCAAATTCCCTTTACGCATTCCTTGTAAGAGGCAGCGTTTAATTCCAACTCCACGACCGCAGCCCCAAACGCCGCCGCGTAAAACGGAGAGCCTGAAAAAGTTTGTCGGTTCCATTGTTTTTTCATCGCGGAGGTTACGGCTTTTTTTGACGTTATCGGAAGCGGACTGTGAAAGCGCTTTTTTTGAATTTCTGTGCAGCAACGCCGTAAAAGCATCGTCATAATCGAAATGTTATTGTAAAAACTTTCAGGAATATCGATTTCCTGCCGCCCCCGTACATCTTCTTCGATTTTGACTGACTCGACCGGCAGCTCCAACGCTTCCGACGCAATTTTCTTCCATATAGATGACACTGCCACAGACGGTTCCGCCGCTTTTATACAAAGAGCGCCTTCGACCGTCAACGTAACTTCAAGTTTTTGTGCGCACGCATTAAACAGCGAGCCTAAAAAACACGACCCGCCGTACGCGCACGAAAAACCTATACCGCGGAGCGGAAGACTTTCAAAGGCATCAGAAGAGACTGTATTTTTTTCGTTTTTAGAAACGGCAAGCATTCTAAACGACGCGTACTTCCGTTTAAATCCGCTTTGCGAAAGCGCCGCTTGAATCGCCGTCTCCGCTTTCGGCAGTTTAAACGCAAACGGAGATTTTTGTACGCTGTCCGTTCCCGTCATATTTATCCGCCTGATTTCGTCGGGCAACAGTCCCGTCTGCTCTGCAACAGCGCTCAAATGACTTTCAAGCGCAAAAAAGACTGCGGCGTCCGCTCTTTCTGGATCAATCGATGACGGCGGCGTATCGGCTGCATGGAGCCGGACGCAGATAAAAAGATTTTCGATATTGTAAAAACCTGCCGCCGCAACTGAAAGCCGGTCGGCAAGTTCCTGCGCAAAGGGATTGGCAGCGCCTGAGTCTGCGTCGATGTGGACGCTCATTGCCTGAATCGTTCCGTCCGCCGAAACTGCGCTCCGATAAGACAGCGAAGCAGGAAGTCCCGCTTCCATAAAATCCGATTGTTCCTGCGGCGTCAACATGAGTTTTACAGGCTTTCCGCACAGATACGCGGCGAGCGCGGCTTGAACGGCAAGCGTCGTGCACCGCCACAGACCGTTTATAACCGACGGCTGCGAGCGCGTTTTTTTGACGATAATGCGCTCTCCGTCAATGCCAAGCGCGGATACAAGCGCAGAATGCAAATGCTCCGGCCACTCGGTCGTCGTCATAACGGTGATTTTTTGCCCTTTGGGAATGCAGAACGCACCGCTGGGTTCAGTCCAATCGGTCGGAACTTCTGAAAGCGAGCCGTTCGTTGCAATATCGAAATCACAGGAAGAATAGAAGCGCTGCGTTCGTGCAAGCACGCCTTCTCCGTCTTCAGGCGCATGAAAAATCCCCGTGCGGACAATGCGCTCGGCGATAACGCGCGGTTCTGTGTGCACGCTGCCGCTGCGTCCGTACCAATCCGACATCTCATCAGAGGCAGCAAAAAGATGTTCTGCAAAACCTGTCCGCAAAGCGTTCGATGAATCAGAGAGGGAACAGACAAGCAGTCCTGCAACTTTTAAAGGAGGCAGTTTTTCCGGAAATTTGACTACAGGGCGGCGGTATTCGTCGTTTAGTTTTTTTGCCGCCGTGCGCACCGTCTCTGCGTCAAACGTAATCTCAATTTTCGACGCAAGTTCCCGCACAGTCCGTAAGTCAGGTCCCGCAATAATGCCGACAGGCTCGCCGATATAATGCACTTCGTCGGCGCAAAAAATCTTTGTCGTCGTGTTGAGCGTGCGTATTTCATTTTTGCCCGGAATGTCTTGCGCCGTAAAAAAACGATAGCCTTCAGGCACGTCGAGGACGATTCTCGCAATCCTTCCGTGCGCGTACGGGCTTCGCACAAGTGCGCCGTACAGCATTCCATCCGCTTCTCCGTCAGAATAATACATATCGGCAAGATAGGACTCATCTCCTTTGCCGCCGGAAGTTTTTTTTCGCACAGTCCGCACCTTTTTCGGATTTCCGGCTTCAGACATGACATTCGATTCCTATTTCTTTGACTGCATCAATAACAAGCGACGCGTCTGCTTCCGTCATGTCCGGCCAGAGCGGAATTGAAATTGTCGCGCGGAATATCGCCTCTGCGTTCGGAAAATTTTCTTTTGTAAAGTCCTTATAGAGATTTTTCCAATACGTAAAGTGAAAGAGCGGAATAAAATGAACGGAAATGCCGATTCCCTTTTGCTGGAGCCGCTTTGCAAATTCATCGCGGTCGATTGTCAGCCGGTCACGTTTAAGCCGCATAAGATACAAGTGCCAGGCGTTGCCTTTGCCGTCGGGAGGGAGCGTGATAAAGTCAAGATGAGAAAAAGCCTCGTTATAGATTTTGACGATTTTCGTGCGCTTTTGTAGAAAATCGTTTGCCTTTTTGAGTTGACACACGCCGAGAGCGGCAAGTACGTCCGGCAGATTGCATTTATAGCCTGCTTCGATGATGTCGTATTCCCACGACGCGCGCGGGGACGTATAGCGGTCCCATGTGGAGCGGTCCATGCCGTGCAGGCGCATGGTTGTCATGCGGGAGGCAAGAGATGGGTCGCGCGTACAGACCATGCCGCCTTCGCCTGTCGTAATTGCCTTTGTTACATAAAACGAAAATACGCCGACGTCTCCAATCGCACCGGCATAGCCTAAGTCCGTTCGGCTTGGAAACGAATGCGCCGCGTCTTCGATAATTTTGACGTTATATTTTTTTCCGAGCGCGCAGATTTTTTCCATATTACAGACGTTGCCCGCAATGTGGACAGGAACAACGGCCTTTACGCGGTGCGCTCTGTCATTTTTCAAAATCGTTTCGACTGCATCCGCGTCGATATTGTACGAAGCTTTTTCCGTATCGGCAAAAAGCACGTCCGCACCCAAATGCCGCGCACAACTTGCCGTCGAAACAAAGGTGTACGGCGTTGTGATAACCGCGTCGCCTGTTTTTACGCCGCAGGCTTCCATCGCAAGTAAAATGCCGCTCGTATTTGAATTGACGGCAAGCGTCTGCACCGCATTCGTGCTGAGTCCCGCGTTTTTCCGCGCCGCAAGCGTATTTTTATCGTCGCCGCTGTTCATAAACGCGCCGAAATCCGCCTCAAATTGCGCCGCATACTTTCCCGTCGTCAGCCAGCCGGAACGCAGCACTTCAAGAACCGCATTTTCCTCTTCTTCGGAAATTGACGGCACAAAAAACTTTACTTTCAGCGAATCCGCATCGCTCATCATGTACTCCTGTTGTCCTGTATTTTACAAAATAATAAAACCGGTGTCGATATTTTGAAAAAGAGGAATGAACAACCTCGCCGCAGAGCAGCAAGATATGCGTTCTCATAAGAGTGAGAGCCGTCGGATTTAATCCCCTTTATGAGCGGAGGGGGATTAAAAACTCCACATGAATAAATAAGGGAGAGGGGGATGTTTGTGCCGGTAGTTATCGCTGCAGGGAAGAGTTATTTTCCAACAGCGTTTTTTGAGGGACGGGCAGCTGCGGGCGGTGAAAACGTATTTAAAAGACATAACGGGAATGCCGCCCGCACAAGAATATCCGCAACTGTGTGGATGCGGATATTCTTATAAATAAATGAAGTTTGTAGTTGCGCGGCATTATAAAACGGCGGCTTCAAAAGACTTAAAAAAAACATCATTTCCCGCCAATTCTACCGCTCGGTAAAACTGGGGTGGGCGGTAACTCTATTGCATCTTTCAAACATCGTTTTTACCGCACGACGCTCACCGCTGAATAGACACCATGCAGTCATATCTGTATCATCGCCGCATGAAACACGGAGCACTTACATCGGACAATCACGCGGCGCTGTGGCACGGGCGCTTTGCAGATGGGCCTGACGCAGACGCTGTAGCATTTGAAACGTCAATCGCTGTTGACGAGCGGATGGCGCTGGACGACATACGCGGAAGTATCGCGCACGCAAAAATGCTTGCGCACGCAAAAATCATATCGCAGGCAGAGGCGGATGAAATCGTCAAAGGTTTGACTTCGATACAGATGGACTTGCAAAACGGTACGCTTTCAATCGACCGTTCCGCCGAGGACATTCATTCATTTTTGGAAGCGGCTCTTACCGACCGCATTGGCGAGACGGGCAAAAAAATCCACACGGGACGCAGCCGTAACGACCAAATTGCCCTCGATGAGCGGCTGTATCTCCGTCGTTTTATTCCCGATGTGCAAAACCGGCTTTTAACGCTCATCGAAACACTTGCAGATATTGCTCAAGCGCACACGGCTGACATCATGCCGGGTTTTACGCACCTTCAGCACGCACAGCCGGTAACGATTGCCCATCACTTGTGCGCATGGGCATGGTCACTTACGCGCGATTGGCACAGGCTTTCCGACGCATTAAAACGCGCCGCCGTCTCTCCAATCGGCTCGTGCGCACTTGCAGGAAGCGGACTTCCGCTCGACCGGCGTTATGAGGCGGACTTGCTCGACTTTGATGAAATTACGCCCAATTCGCTGGACGGCGTTTCCGACCGCGATTATTGCATAGAAACTGCTGCCGCGCTTTCTCTTGTCCAAATGCACCTTTCGCGTTTTTGCGAAGAAGTCGTTTTGTGGTCGTCTACTGAATTTTCGTTTATCGAATTAAGCGAAAAATGGTCAACCGGCAGTTCAATCATGCCGCAAAAGAAAAATCCCGACTTTGCCGAATTGATTCGCGGACGGACTGGGCGCGTGTACGGAAATCTCGTCGCGCTCCTTACAATGATGAAAGCGCTTCCCCTTGCCTACAACCGCGATATGCAGGAAGACAAATACAGCCTTTTCGACTCATGCGATGTCGTCTCTTCATGCATTACGGTTTTCACCAAAATGATTGCAAGCGCAGTCTGGAACACAAAAAAAACGGCAGCGGCGTGCCAAGGCGGATTTTTGAATGCGACCGACCTTGCCGACTATCTTGTGCGGAAAGGAATGCCGTTTCGAACGGCGCACAGCGTAAGCGCAAAAGCGGTGCGCATTGCCGTAGAAAAAAACTGCCGCCTCGAAGACCTTTCTATAGAAGAATTACAGTCCTGTTCCCCGCTTATCGAATTCGATATTTTTGACATTCTCCCTCCCGAAAAATGCGTGTACGCCCGCACCACCGACAGCGCCCCCGCTCCGGCAAAAGTGCAGGAACAGATTGCCGCATTAAAAGATTTTGCTGCCAGCCAGGGACGTATGACCGGCAGTAAGGAGGACTGTGAGAATGAGGGACGGAGAAAGCGATGATTAAACAACACACTGGAGTTTCTGTTCTGCCTATTACACTCCATCGCTGTCCCTTCAAAGTTTGCTCTCAAATATCATTTTCTGCGAGTTTTCCAGCGGGAAACTCGACACCGGCGGCACTTCCGCTGTGTCGTCCATACTCCGTTCTTTGCCGTCGGTAAAACTCTTGCACTATCGTGCGCGGAGTAGTATAAAATCTTTGTAAATATATCAGTGTGCAGGAGTGTTCCGGATGAGCGAGGCGGGGGGGGCGGGCCGGGGGGGGGCGGGGCGGGGGGGGGGTTGTGGGGGGGGGGGGG